>JAHEJC010000126.1 GCA_024639065.1 Lewinellaceae bacterium
CGTGACGCGAATGGGCGTGGAAGCGGGTAGTCTCACCACCGCTGATAGCTTAACGGAATTATCAATCTGTGCTGGTGATGGAATCAGTGATGCGTTTGATATAATTCAATCCGGTGACTTGGATGGAGAGACCGGTGGCTGGGTCATTACGGACCCAGACGGCAATATACTCGGACTACCCGAAGCACCTCCTTTTGATCTGGAAGGTGCCGGAGAAGGGACTTGCTTGATCTGGCATATTAGATATAATGGAGCATTAAGTGGTGCGGAAGTTGGTAACAACGCCAGTGATTTAGTAGGTTGCTATGACTTGTCCAATCCAATTACGGTAACCAGAACGAGTGCTTCAAACGCGGGAACGATTACTACTGCTCAAGGTGATACAGCAATATCTATTTGTGCGGGTGATGGAGTAAGCGATGCCTTTGATGTAACCATTACCGGTTTCGATGGAGAACTATCTTCCTGGATCATAACGGATCCTGAAGGAAATATTTTAGGACTTCCAGAGGGACCTCCTTTTGATCTGGAAGGAGCGGGTACAGGAACTTGTCTTATCTGGCATGCGGCTCATAACAGTAGTCTCCAAAATATAGCCGTTGGAAATAATGTATCGGCCATCGTAGGATGCTTTTCACTATCCAATCCCATAACTGTAAGTCGGAGTGGAGTCAATGCAGGTACTATAGCTATTGAAGGTGGAGAAACAGAAATAAGCATTTGTGCAGGCGATGGAGAGAGTGATGCCTTCGAGGTGACTTTATCCGACGACGTTGAGGGAGAAAATACCGCGTGGGTGATTACGGATCCCGACGGAAATATATTAGGCCTGCCCGACGGACCTCCTTTTGATCTGGAAGGAGCGGGCACAGGAACTTGCTTGATCTGGCATATCGCCTATAATGGAGAATTGACCGGTGCGGCAGTTGGTAATAATGCAGCTGATTTAGTTGGATGTTTTGCCCTGTCTAATCCCATTACGGTTACCCGATTTGGTGCCCATGGTGGGTCCATAGAACT
The DNA here is from genome assembly GCA_024639065.1 of Lewinellaceae bacterium. Lineage (GTDB taxonomy): Bacteria > Bacteroidota > Bacteroidia > Chitinophagales > Saprospiraceae > JAHEJC01. The sequence goes on from JAHEJC010000126.1 coordinate 1,021, forward strand.
TGAGGGTGGTGGGACTGAAATTAGCATTTGTGCAGGTGACGGAATTAGTGACGCTTTTAATGTGATCTTGTCAGATGATACAGATGGTGCTTCATCCGCTTGGGTGATCACCGACCCTGATGGAAATATCTTAGGCCTCCCCGAAGGACCACCTTTTGATTTAGAGGGTGCTGGTACAGGAACTTGCTTGATTTGGCACCTTGCTTACAGCGGGGATCTAACTGGTACAGAAGTCGGATTAAATGCCAATGACCTAGAAGGATGTTTTAGCCTTTCCAATGCTATAACAGTCACTCGGACTGGTGTCAATGCGGGAACCATTAGTACAGCTGATGGTGTGACCGAATTAAGTATATGTGCAGGTGACGGAATTAGCGATGCATTTGATGTAATCATAACGGACGATACCGAAGGAGAAACGAGTGCATGGGTGATTACTGATCCTGACGGCAATATTCTCGGGCTTCCTGAAGGGCCTCCATTTGATCTGGAAGGAGCAGGTACCGGAACATGCTTAGTATGGCATTTAGTTTACAACGGCACTTTGACGGGTGTAGCAGTTGGAAATAATGCAAGTGATTTGGAAGGGTGCTTTGCCCTTTCCAATCCAATTACGGTTACAAGATTGGGCGCGAATGGTGGCACCATAGAAATAGAAGGAGGAGGTACCGAAATTGCGATTTGTGCCGGGGATGGATCTAGCGATGCTTTTAATGTGACCCTGTCTGATGATGTTGATGGCACATCGACCGCCTGGGTTATTACGGATCCCGATGGCAATATTTTAGGATTACCCGAAGGTCCTCCTTTTGATTTAGAGGGAGCCGGTACCGGCACTTGTCTGATCTGGCACCTTGCTTTCAGCGGGGATCTAACCGGAGCTGAAGTTGGATTAAATGCTAATGATCTTGTCGGATGTTTTGATCTTTCTAATCCGATCACGGTTACCCGAACCGGCGTAAATGCCGGATCTATAAGTACTACTTCCGGAGCAACCGCCTTAACGATTTGTGCAGGGGATGGAGAAAGCGATGCTTTTGATGTGAATGTTCCATCCGATGCTGAAGGAGAGACAGGAGCTTGGGTAATCACCGATACGGACGGAAATATATTAGGTCTGCCTTCCAGCCCTCCTTTTGATTTGGAAGAAGCTGGAGCGGGAACTTGCCTGGTGTGGTATCTGAGATACAACGGTACTTTAACTGGAGCTGAAGTTGGATTGAATGCGAATGACTTAGCCGGATGTTTTGATCTTTCCAACCCAATTACCGTTACTCGAAGAACGGGTATAGGCTGTGGTAGTACTGGTGCCCTGGTCCTTGAACATGGAATGGACAATGTGGGCAGTGATTGGAAAACTATTTCATTGAAAAATAACTATAGTTCACCCATTGTGGTGGCCACTGTGCAACTTGAAGATATCTATTCAAAACCAGTGGTTACCAGAATAAGAAATGCAACCGGTAATTCTTTTGAGCTCAAAGTCCAAAATCCAGGAGGATCAATAAAAGAAATGTATCCGGTAAGTTACACCGTAGTGGAAGCAGGAGTGTATACCAAGTCTCAACATGGAATTAATATGGAGGCCTTCCAGGCAACGAGTAGCTTTACCTCCAGTAAAGCAAGATGGAAAACAGAAAACAGGACAGTGAATAACCAATATAATAATCCGATTGTAGTAGGACAAGTGATGAGCTATAACGATGAAGATTGGTCTGTTTTTTGGTCAAGCCGACAGGCTATTAGAAACCTTGCTCCAAAAGGAAATAACATCGCTGCCGGGAAACATGTGGGCGAGGATCGTGACCGGTCCAGAGCAGATGAGACACTTGGCATTATAGTGATCGAAGAAGGTGTATATCGAGTCAATGGAGAATACATGCAAGCTGGTATGGGTTACACCATAATCCAGGGTATTCAAACCAATTCCAATGGATCGACCTACTCAACTAAATTGATGGATATTTCCAATGCAGTCGCTAGTTCAGCTGGAATTCGTAGTCGCGATGGCGGCTGGCCTATCTTTGTAGGCACTTCGCCATTTGCTGACAACAAACTTAGAATGGCCATTGATGAAGATCAGATCCGGGATAGAGAACGAAAACACATCGGATCAAACGTGATGTATCTGGCTTTCGGTGAAAGCAGAACTTCCAATACCCAAAAGAAAGTTTGGCATCAAGTAGTAGTTGATGAAAATGAAGTAACAACCTATGATTTGCTGGATGGGATATTGTATCCAAACCCAGTTCAATCTTTATTGAATTTGGAAGTTAACTCTACGTCCAATGAAGAAGTTATCATTCATCTTGTAAATATAATGGGTCAGATAACCAAACACCAAAAGACTAATTTTGTACAAGGGGTTAACAAGATTTCATTTGATGTCAATAATTTGCCTCAGGGTATTTATACAGTGCAAGTACTTTCACAAAATAAATTGAGACTGTCTAAGAAGCTATTGATCCAACGATAGCTCCATGAATAAACATTAAAGGTAGTGCCATACATTTTTTTGGCACTACCTTAATCTGAAATAATTATGAGCAAGTTGTTCCGAATTGTATTATTTATTGTGGTGGTTAGACAACCCATAATGTAAACTTAACTAATATTGATAGCAAATAAAACAACCAGTAACTTACCACTTACAACCAAGATATTCATGTCAAAAAAAAGAGCTTTGATCGTTGAAGATGATCCGAAGATTGCTGAACTGGTCGCAATACATTTAAAGGATCTTATGTTTAAAACAGTGATTGTTGGAGATGGAATGCAGGGACTTCAACAAGGATTGGAAAGATCGTACGATCTCATCGTTTTGGATATTATGCTACCTTCGATGGATGGAATAGAAGTATGCAGACAGTTGAGATCGAATGATGTTATTTCACCTATTATCATGCTTACCGCTAAATCAGAGGAGATAGACAAAGTACTCGGTTTAGAAACAGGTGCTGATGATTATATTACGAAACCATTTAGTGTGCGAGAGCTTCAAGCCAGAGTCAAGGCTGTGGTCAGGAGATCCAACTCAAACAAACAAGACCATAGTCAAAATACAATCATTCTCACTGCAGGCGAATTGAGCATTGATTTAGACCGGCGGATAGTGACCAAAGATAATCAACGGCTCGACTTAACGCCCAAAGAATTTGACCTTTTATCCCTTATGGCCAGTAAACCCGGCAAAAGTTTTAATAGGCAAGAATTGCTCAACTTAGTATGGGGATATGACTTTGTCGGCTTTGAGCATACCGTTAATAGTCACATCAACCGACTTAGAGCTAAAATAGAACCAGACATGACCAATCCAATATATATCTTAACCACTTGGGGGTATGGGTACCGATTTAACGAATCCATTTAATTCATTGTAAGTAAAATTACCACCGTGCGCAACCAATTATTTATCAAGCTGTCTATCGTATTCTTACTCATCCTAATAGCAGTAGGAGGTATAGTGACATATATCAGTCAATATACCGCCAGGCAATACCATCTGGAAACCAATCAAAAACTGCATGCAACACTAGCTCAATATACAGTTGATCACCTCCCCAATACATTTACGGACGACGGACAAATAGATACCAATTCAATTCAGGAACTGATGCATTCCATGATGATAATCAATCCAGATGTGGAGGTTTACTTATTAGATAATCAGGGCACTATCCTATCACATGTAGCACCGTACAAAAAAGTAGTCAGGGAAAAAGTAGACTTGGAACCGGTAAAAAAATTCATAGAAGCAAAAGGAGAAATCTTCATCGAAGGCGATGATCCCAGGGATCTTTTGGGTAAAAAAGTCTTTTCGGTTGCCCCCTTCATTAAAGATAATCAGCTGAAAGGATACTACTATATTATTTTGGCTAGTCAAGAAAAAGATGCTGTGATGAGTAGTCTGTTAAACACCTATGCCTGGCGCTTGGGTAGCAGGCTATTATTAATCACTCTACTTGGTTCTCTTATACTTGGTCTATTTGCATTTTGGTATCAAACCAGAAATCTTTCTAAGATTAAAAAAGTGATGGAAAAATTTAGGCATGGAGATTATTCCGCCCGAGTTCTCGAAAGTCAAAAAGGAGATTTTGCTGTATTAGGAGACACCTTCAACTCCATGGCATCTACTATCCAACAAAATATTGAAAAGATTGTCTCAATAGATAGTTTTAGAAAAGAACTTATTGCTAATATATCTCATGATTTAAGAACGCCTTTATCAATTATTCAAGGGTATACCGAAACCCTACTGATGAAGAAAGATACTTTACCTAAGAATCAACAGGAAGAATACCTGGATAATATTCATGAAAGTTCGAAACAATTGGTGGGTTTGGTTAATCAGCTATTTGAATTATCTAAACTGGAATCCAATCAAATACAAGTTCACAAAGAACCGTTTCCTCTGCAGGAACTCACCTTGGATATGGCTCATCGTTTTGAAATTCTGGCAGAGCAAAAAAACATTCATCTGGAATTTGAGCCAGTAAAAGACCTTCCTTTGGTTTATGCTGATATTGGATTAGTGGAACGAGTCATTCAAAATATCCTGGACAATGCATTAAAATTTACTCCAGAAAAAGGTAAAATTACCATTAAACTCTATCATGATCAAAACCACGTAAAGGTAGATATTTCGGATACGGGGAAAGGCATTCCCAAAAAACGGCAATCAGCGATTTTTGAACGGTATATCAAATCAGAACCTTCTGAAAACCAAAAAGTAGGTTCTGGTTTAGGCCTGGCGATAGCCAAAAAAATTATGGAATTACACGACTCCAGCATTCAAGTAAAAAGCAAGTTGAATGTTGGTTCTACTTTCCGATTTGAGTTACCAGTATACACTGCTTGAAAATGAGATCTGACCCAGGATAACTTTTGTTAGGGTTAGAATTTAACTGTGATGTGCCAGGTGGTAAATGATGAAACAACTCCAGGTGATTAAACTATCTGCTCACCCGGCCACTCGCATCCCCTGCCATCAATTTTTCTACTTCAGAAATCGATACTAGATTGGCATCACCATATATGGTATGTTTAAGGCATGACGCTGCAACCGCAAAATTTAGTGCTTTTTGATCATTTTCCGGGTAATTCAATAATCCATAAATCAACCCTCCCATAAAGCTATCTCCGCCTCCAACCCGGTCTACAATATGCGTAATTTGGTAAGTGGGTGCTTCATAAAGTTTTTGGCCATCGTACAAAACTCCAGACCATGAATTATGGGAGGCATTAATGGAACCCCGCAGGGTAATGATTACTTTTTTCGTGCGGCCAAAACGCTGCATGAGTTGTTGACAAACTGAAATATAGGAATGAGCATCTATGGTTGCACCTTGGGTAACGTCTACCCCTTCAGGATGTATATCGAAATGTTTTTCTGCATCCTCTTCATTTCCTAAAACTACATCACACCCATCGACCAGTGCAGGCATGATATCCCCAGGTTTCTTACCATATTCCCAGAGATTCTTGCGATAGTTTAAATCGGTGGAAACCGTAATACCCAGTCTATTAGCTACCTGAATTGCTTCGAGGCAAGCATCAGCAGCACCTTGTGAAATTGCTGGGGTAATCCCAGTCCAGTGAAACCACTGAGCATCTGTGAAGACAGATTCCCAATCAATCATTCCTTTTTGAATACTGGCCATTCCAGAGTGTGCCCGATCATACACCACCTTACTCCCACGACTTACTGCGCCTATTTCCAAAAAATAGATGCCCATGCGCTCCCCACCCCGTACAATATGATCCACACTGACACCCCGCTTCCGCATTTCCATTAAAGCACAATCCCCGATATCATTATTTGGCAACCGAGTGACAAAGGAAACAGGAACTCCATAATTGGCCAGCGATACGGCTACATTACTTTCCCCACCACCATACACCACATCAAATGAACTGGCTTGTGAAAATCGTCTCATGCCTGGCGGGGTCAGCCGCAACATAATTTCTCCGAAGGTGACAACTTTTTTCATATTTCTATTTTTTGGTCAAATATAGCCAAGTATCTAAAATGAAACATCTTAATAATGTGTTCGAACTTTTATGAGATGGCTTTTTCAATATGGTTCTCTACCCATCTCTTTGATCTGCTCGAATTAATAAAACCCACCAATTTAAATATCCAGCTAAAGTGAATTAAGTTAAGAAATCCTCTCGGACTGGACTGAATACATCAATTAACACGCCATCCTTTCTACATACGCATCCATGCACCATATGAGGTGGTACATAGTATGAATCGCCTCTTCTTATTATTTTTACTTCATTCCCAATGGTCATTTCAAATTCCCCAGACTCAACATAGGTTACCTGGGAATGAGGATGATCATGTAACTGACCAACAGCACCACGTTTGAAATCCACCTTAACCAACATGATCTTATTATCATATCCCATAATTTTCCTACGGATTCCTGGTCCTGCCATCTCCCATTCAAGCTCATCACCAAATAAAAACTTTTTGGATGGATTTATTTCTTTCATCTTTACAATATATTTAAATATAAATTGATTCCCATTATCCCACCGAAAGTATTGAGTTACTTGACGATAAATTCAAGAAAAAAATTGATTACATTAATTGCCACCCTTTAATTCATAATTTCCCAAATAGCTAAGATTCCGTTATAAGATATAATACAGGAAAAAATAAAAGCCATGCCCATTCCCAAGTTTAACATAATACCCGCTTTGTGTTCACCCATTAGTTTTTCTTTATTTATCAGAATGATTATACCGAGAATTACCAGGGGTAATACAAATACGTTAAATACTTGGGTTAAAATTTGTGCTTGAATTGGATTGGCTCCAAAAACAGGAACTGTCAATCCTATAACACAAGCAATGGCTGTCAGGATCTTAAATCGTCTGGATTTTATGTCAAGTTTTCCAGCTTGAAAATCGGCAATCATCAGAGGAGCAATCATCAGGATAGGTAGAATTGATGATATTCCTGCTGATAAAGTTCCAATAAAAAAAATAGCAATAGCAAAGCGCCCCACAAATGGTTGGAGTGCCAGGGCCATATCCAAGACTTTATTCACAGCGATTCCATTATGATAAAAAGTACCCATTGCACTCGCCATGATGGTTGAACTGATAATAAAAATTAATACAGCTGCCCATATGGCATCTTTTTTTTGATCCTTCAAATTATCTTTGGTCCAACCTTTGCCTTGTATAAATAAAGGACGGGAAATAAATGTTGCTGCAGCCATAGTCGTTCCTACAAAAGCAGCTACTAACATTCGACCACCCTCGACTTGAGGAATAGAAGGACGAAAACCACTTATTACTTCTTTGAGATCAGGCATGACGATAAAAAAAGATAAGATAAATGATAATCCCATCAGAGATACAAACAATAGAAGTACTTTTTCAAAAATCGAGTAGTTACCCAACCAAAGGAAAGTATACATAATACTGATAATAATAATTGCTACAATTAGAATCGAACTATATTCGAAGCCCTTAATCGAAGGGATGAACAAGATTAAAGTTTCAAATATAGCATTGGCTGAAATACCTAAAATTCCAATCAGGGAATTCCACTGACCAAAAGTAATTCCAATAATAATTAATATGGCTATGACCGATCCAAATCTAAGGTGTTTGCGAAAAGCAAAAAGAGCGGTCTCCCCGGTGACCAGCGCATACCTTCCATATGCCTCCATAAGCACCCAAGAGAATAGACAACTCAATGCCAACACCCATAACAATTGCATTCCGTAGGTGCTACCAGCAACAATCATCGAGGTTACGCTTCCTGTTCCAATAGTATATCCTATAGCAAATATGCCTGGACCAATTGCTAATACAGCAGCCGTTATCTTTTTTAATAAGGATTGGTTTGGATTCATTTCTTTCAAATTAATAATCCCTCATCAGCTAGTTACTCGGGTTCTTGGTTAATAGGTTGTCTCTAGTTAAAATTATCATTTTTTAATGGCCTCATTTAATTTCCCTTTCTTTTTCTTTTGAAATCCAGAATATGATTTGTGCAACCATGATTAAAGGATTGAAATTAACCATGAATAGGTATCCTATTATATTAAAATACCATATAATTATACCTTTAACATACATTTCATGTGGTATCCGTAAAATATCTCGTTATAAGGGTGTGAATAGGCTACTATCTACTTGTTACTTGCTTTCGATCTTGGGGTTTGCCCCATTACAAGGACAATCCGATGGGATGACCTTATTAAGTAATTGGGATTTAGATACTTTACCCGCTGGAGGAGGTGGCGTATATCAGTACAATGACTTATGGGGTTATGCTGCCAACGATCGGGAATACGCCATTATTGGTTCATATGAAGGTACTTGGTTTATTGATGTAACCGACCCTCAAAATCCAGTAGTGGCTGATTATGAAGTGGGTGGATATACCGCCAGCCTTTGGAGAGACTATAAAACTTATAAACACTATTGTTATGGAGTAGCCGATGCCGGGGCAACTTCCACATTACAAATATTTGACCTCGCTACCCTACCTGATTCTGTTACAAAGATATTTGATAGTGATACTTTTTTTGTGCAGGCACACAACCTATTTATTGATACGGCATCAGCCATATTATACGCCTGCGGGACCAACAATCTAAGTACTGGACTCATACTATTGGATATTTCATCACCTCAAGATATACCTAGCCTGATCGGTAATTTTGACCTGGGGCACTATACCCACGATATTCATGTACGCAATGACACGGTATACTGTTTTGCTGCTAATAGCGGACTTAAAATTTATGATTTCACGAATACTTCTTTCGTTGAAACCATCAGTGAATTGTCCAACTATCCGGACAAAGGATACAACCACAGTGGATGGTTAAATGATCAAGGCGACGTGATGGTATTTTGTGATGAGACCCATGACAAAATGGTTAAAGTGATGGATTTAACGGACATAACCTTCCCGAAAGTCAGTTCTTTATTTAAATCAACCCTACTGTGTCCCGAAACCAATAGTATTGCACACAATCCATTTATTCGAGATTCGTTGGTCTTTGTTTCGTATTACCACGATGGGGTTCAGGTCTTTGATATTTCCGATCCAAAATATCCATTTCGAGTCGCTTACTACGATACGGAACCGGCAGATACTAGTTATTCTGGGGGTTCTGGCGTTTGGGGTGTATACCCCTATTTACCTTCAGGCCGAATTTTGGCTTCTGATGTAAGAAATGGCTTATTTGTATTGGATTTTGCACCTACCCATAACCCGGATGCTTGGTATGTGGACACCACCACCGTTACGGACGATGAGACAGGCCATTGCTGGGAAAATGCCTTTAATTCGATTGTTGAAGCCCAGCCTTTTCTTAAAGAAGGGGATTCATTATTCATCGCTCAAGGATTGTATATTCCAGATAGTACGGATAGAAGCAAATCATTTCAATTCCCAGACAGCTCCTTTATTTTGGGTGGATTTCCTACCGGAGGCAGTACCCTGGACTTGCGAAATACCCAAACCTTTCCAACTCGTTTTTCTGGAAACATTAATAACATAGCAACCCATGTGGACGATAGCTACCACATCTTGAAAAATCCGGTTCATCATACTATCTGGATCAACGGCATCCATTTTCAGGGGGGAAATCATACGGGTGATATGCAATATTCTTCCGGGTCCGGCATAATTAACCAGGGCACTTTATATCTTGATGATTGTATTTTCTTGGACCAACAGGGTGATGCTCCTGGTTATTCAATATCCAATAATTATAAATTGTTCTTTAGTAATTCGATCATATATCAAAATAATTTGCTCAGTGGATTTGCTTCTTTTCTCAATCATAAAAATGCATACCTAAAAATTGACGGAATAGTACAATTCAAAAATTGATCATATCCGCTCCTTTTATTTCCTAATTGGATTGCCTATCTTTCTAACCGTATATGGTACTATCATGGGAAACAATGAATTGATCAATAAGATCAAGGCAGGAGATGACACTATAATAAAACAAATCTACCTTGAACATAAAACTCCATTTATTAAATGGATTTATAAAAAATTTCAATTACCACAAGAAGATGCTATTGAAATTTTCCAATACGCTGTAGTTGCTATGTACGATAATATTATCCAAGGAAAATTAGAACATCTCACTGGTTCTATTAAAACTTATCTATTTAGTATAGGACGAAACAAAGCATTCGAATTGACAAGAAACAACCAAAGATTTATTCCTCATGCTGAACTATTAATATTCCAACATGTCCAGCACGGAGATGACAACATTCAGGCATCCATGGAAACAGACCTGGAAATTATTGAACAGGGACTAAAAATTCTGGGGGAGCCAGGAAAAAGTATCCTGCAAAACTTTTACTATTATCGCCTTACTATGGAAGAGATCGCTCAAAAAATGAATTATAAAAATGCAGATACTGTTAAAAACTTGAAATACAAGAGTCTTAAGCGACTACAAACTATTTGTACAGACATTAAAAAAAATATCGTTTTATAACGCCTTAACCAAAATGATTTTAAGCCACGAGGAAATCGAACTATTCGATCGGTACACTTCAAACCGGATGACCGAAAAAGAGGAAGAAACTACTTCGCTAAAATTGATTGCTGAACCAGCATTTAATGACAAATACCAAAAATTCCTTAAAATCAAACAAGCTATCAGGATCAATAAATTGAAAAATGTTGGATTTAGAAAATAATATTGAAACAAAGGGTGACCTTTTCGAAGATCAATCATTAATAGCTGAAACAAAAGAATCATCCATGATCGAAGCTGGTGTAAGATATGCTACTTTAATCGAAAAACTGACCGTTATTAAAGATGCGGACAGCATACCAAAACGCCGTCGCTTGCGAACTCCTGTTTTGACTGCCGCTGCATTTCTGCTATTAATTGTTGCTTTTTTTTGGTTTAATCGAAATGAACTGGATCCCGTCGTGCAGAAATATTTCCAACCCTATGAGAGTATTGGGGGCGTAAGATCGATCGAATCTCCAAACACTTTACATGAGGCATACAAGTTGTATGATCAAGAAAAATACCGCAAGGCTATCAAACTGTTTGAGAAATCCATTGAAAATGACCCAACGGAAACTAAAAAGTTTTTTTTAGCTAATGCAAATATGGCTATCGGGAAAACTCAAATTGCGGCCGAAATTCTTGAAACATTAACTTTTGACAATCCAGAAGATTATAGATTTTGGTGGTATCTATCCTTGTGTTATCTTGATTTAAAATCAGATGATCACGCAATTCCGTTATTAGAAGAATTGATCGATGAAGAATCTAATTATCAAATTAAAGCAGCTGAATTACTGCCACAAATCAAGAATAGATCCGGCTCTAACTAATCGAAAAACCAAATGATATTTTTTGCCTATCCTTAGTATCTTTCTACTAGGTTTCCAAATCCTTAGGTAACCTATACCAGTTAATGTGCCTGGTAAAATACATGGTCATTGCCAAAATTAAAGTCAGTCCTACTCCACCTATTAGCAACGCATAGTCCGTGAGCTGTATGATCACGAATAAAAAACTAAATAGGCATAATAAAGAGATGAAAAGTATAATGGTCAGTCTTTGAGCTTGAAAAATACTCAACGAGTATAATGAAATCATCCCAACAATTGCTCCAGCAGAAATAATATATGCAAAATTAAAGTTGGAATGTTCGGTAATCGATACCAACAAAATATAGAAAAGACAAAGCCCCAACCCTACTAATATGTATTGGAAGGGATGTATCTTCCTTTTATGCAAAATTTCCACCAAAAAGAATATCAAAAAAGTCAACGAAATGGTCATAGCTGCATATTTGGCCGATCTCATGGCCTTTTGATAATTGTCTAATGGAAGAATCAAATTGACGCCAAAAGTGGCCGTTAATTCTTGGGCTGGTTCACCGCCAATCCAGGATTGAGGAAAATTTCGATTTAATTGTAACACTTTCCAGTTGGCTAAAAAACCATTATCGCCTACTTGCCTTTCATCGGGTAAAAAATCGCCATCAAAACTCGGTTGAGGCCATGCGGATTCGAGGGTAACATTCGTGATATTCCCTACCGGCACGAAGGACAGGTTTTGGCTCCCCTGAAGATTTATTGCAAATTTAAAATCCATCAGCTGATCAAAACTACTCTCTATGTCCGGAAGGTGGATCGTGATCCCTGAATTAATGACTCCCCGGATGCTGGATCCAGGCGTAACTTCAAGTGCTTGATTATCCCATTGAAATATAATTTCATCTTCTATACCCCTTAAATCCGATATACCCAGGGTCAGGAAAGCCTGATCGAATCGCATTTTCTTGAAATTGCGTTGGTCAAATTTTTTATCTAAATCAAACGAGCCACTAAAATGAAGTGATGATGAATAGACCACCACTTCATAAATACCGCGATGTAATTTTGTCGGAGATAGCTCTCCCTGAATAGTAAGCGCTTCAGGCAGTATGTATAAATATTTTATCGATCGGATCTTTTCATCCTTTTCCTCGTATTCGTACTCCAGGGGAATGGTCAATATGGGGCCAGTAATAAGTTGATCCGCTGCCCATTTCGAACTTACCTCTTCCACTGCGTGCTTATTCAAACCTTCTCGTTCCGTAATGATTGAAGTAATCATACTGGACGGAATCATTAGCAAAAGCATCAACAGGGTAATGGTAAATAATTTTAGGGTGATCGAATTCCTAATTTTTATACTTAACTTTTCAAAAAACGAAATTTCATTTGCCATAATAATCCTTTTTAAAAGTACTTTGTATTTCAAAGTATGAAATCAAAAATTTTTACTTCAATAGTTGTTCGATCGCTTTAATGTGTTTCACGAAAGCACGCTTCCCGAGTCTGGTTATCTTATACGTGGTGTTGGGTTTTCTATTTAAGAACTCTTTTTTTACGGATATGTATTCATTCGATTCCAATGTTTTAAGATGACTAGCCAGATTGCCATCGGTCACATCCAGTAACTCTTTTAATGCATTGAAATTCATAGAATCATTGACCACCAGCGATGACATTATCCCCAGCCGAATCTTATTTTCAAATGCTTTATTTAAATCTTTCAATAAATGCTTCACTTTTCGTATCTAAAATGCATAATAATACCATATATAATATGGAGCAGCCCAAATCCTACCGTCCAAAAGATTAATCCATATCCAATAAACTGAATCGCCACCAACCCTAATACAATCTCTAATATCCCCAAACTTTTCATTTCAGACAACGTATACTTACTGGCATTGACCAAGGATAGTCCATAAAAAAGTAAAGTCATTGGAGCCACTAAACCAATATATCCTTTCATCAAAAGCATCAAACATAAAATCCCCCCGGCGATCAAAGGTATCATCAAGTTGACTACCAATCTTTTTGAGGTACTTCCCCATATGGGTTGATTATTTTGCCGGGCTTTCCTGGTCGTAAAATAGATACCAAAGATAATAGAGAGGAGTAAAGTAGTTATTGCTATCAATAACAGTGTCCACCAATTTTCGCTTGATAATACAATTCGATCATAAGCTGAATAACTGGGATCCACATAAATATTTCGATAGCCAATATAAGCACCTAACAAGGCAAAAATACCGGCCGATACGCCGGACCATCCGCTCAATGAAATAAATCGGGATGATTTATCCATCATCTCCCTGATTTCTCTAATATCGTCAATATATTTTTCTTTGCTCATATAAAGTACTTTGTATTTCAAAGTTAAATTAAAATCTTGTCTTATTCAAGCTCTCTAGTCATATATTTTATAAGCATCCTTGGAAATGGAGCATAAGTTCCATGGAAAATTAATTCTCTGATATCAAGAAATAGGTACCAATTTTATATTCCTTGTTCATTTTATTATTTTAAAGTAATGAACTACATGTGGCAAGGAAATTCGAGACAGCCATACGTATGAAAGTAAACTCTATAAAAGAAACCAACGTACTATGAATAAGCCTAGTGAACAAAATAATTTCCTAGCCAGCCGGTTACAATCGCTGGATTTTTTTCGAGGCCTTACCATGTTTTTACTCATTGCAGAGTTTACCGAACTATTCGGTCTGCTGACCGAGCCTGCTTTAAAAGGATCGATCCTTTATTCGATTGGAGAACAATTCCATCACCATCCCTGGGCCGGGTTAAGGTTCTGGGACTTGATCCAACCATTTTTTATGTTTATCGTAGGAGTAGCCATACCTTACTCCATAGGCAATCGTCGAAAACGGGGACAATCCTCCAAACAAATGCGCAACCACGTTTTTCAGCGAGCTTTCTTATTACTTTTTTTTGGG
>JAHEJC010000512.1:0-2348 GCA_024639065.1 Lewinellaceae bacterium
CGCCCAATCATATTCATGTAAATTAGACAACTAATTAAACCTAAACAATAAATAAATGGCTATTGGCTGGACCATGCTAGGTATTGGCATGCTTACTGTATTTATCGTACTTCTTTCAGTCGTTTTGCTTGGAAATTTACTTATTAAAATAACCAATCAATTTAGCCTAACTATTGCAAATTCGGATATTGATACAGCAACATCTATACCTACCCATGTTCGTGATGTATTAAAGATTGTCGTTGAGAAAGAAACTGGGGGTCAAGGTCGAATCCACAAAATAGAGCGATTAAATCCAACTAATGATGAATAGAGAAATCAAGTTATGTTTGGTTTATCGTGATATGTGGCAATCCGCTGGGAAGTTTGTGCCCCGAGTATCTATGCTAAATCAGGTGGCAGAACCGATTATCGACATGGGCTGCTGGTCAAGAGTTGAAACAAACGGAGGGGGATTTGAAGAAATAAACCTGTTGTTTGGAGAAAATCCGAACCTGGCTGTACGAGAATGGACGACACCTTTTAATAAAGCGGGTATCCAAACACAAATGCTGGAACGAGGGCTTAACGGAATTCGAATGAGGCCAGTAGCCGCAGATGTTCGACAATTAATGTTTAAAGTAAAAAAGCTACAGGGCACAGATATAGCCAGATCTTTTGACGGGTTGAATAATCCACAAAATTTAGCTCTTTCTTTCCAATACGCTAAGGAAGGCAATATGATTTCACAGGGAGCGATCAGTCTCACGTACTCACCATTACATACGGTGGATTATTACATTGATCTTGCTGAACAATACATTGATTTAGGAACAGAGGAGATATGTGTTAAAGATATGGCTGGAGTAGGTCGTCCAGTTTCTATTGGGAAAATTATTTCGGGTATCAAAAAAAGACATCCTAAGACCGTAATTCAATATCACGCTCATTCTACTCCTGGCTTTTCAGTTGCTTCGGCGCTGGAAGCTGCACGGGCAGGTGCAGATATCCTTGATGCTGGCATGGAACCACTGTCCTGGGGTACTGGACATGCTGACTTGCTGACCCTTCACGCTATGCTTATAGACGCTGGTTTTAAGTTACCAGATATTAAGTTAAAGGCATATATGGATGTTAGACGATTAAACCAACTATTCCTTGACGATTATTTAGGAAAGTTCATTAACCCACTTAACCGGAAAATGAATTCCTTGCTGATTGGACCTGGATTACCGGGAGGCATGATGGGAAGTTTGATGGCTGACCTGGAACACAACCTGAATAACATTAATAAGTGGTTGGAGAAAAAAGACAAACCCAAAATCAGCCAGGACAATTTGCTCCGAAAACTGTTTAATGAAGTACAGTACGTCTGGCCAAAGTTAGGATATCCTTGCCTGGTTACTCCATTCAGTCAATACGTAAAAAATGTTGCCTTGATGAACGTGATCCAACAACTGAAAGGCAAAGAACGTTGGTCCATGATTGATGAAAACACCTGGGATATGATCTTGGGAAAATCTGGTAAACTGATGCAACCAGTTGATGAGGTATTGCAAAAATTAGCAGCTACTCAGCAACGGACTTTTTATGAGGGTAATCCTCAAGACCTCTACCCTGATGAATTGGATGTTTATAGAAAAAAGATGGAATCACTCGACTGGGATACTGGTCAAGATGATGAGGAGCTCATGACTTATGCCATGCATCCTACTCAATATGAAAACTACAAGTCCGGACAAGCAGCTTTGGATTTTGAAAGATTATTGCAAGAGAAACAAATTCATTCCACTGGAATGATTAGGCCTAAACCCCAGCCCAAATCATTGACTATAGAGGTTAATGATCAAAAATATCGAGTGAAGATCTCCTATGATGATACGAGTAACGGTACACAAAAAAAGAAATCTAAAAGTCCACAATTATTGAATGCAAGTTCTATTAATGGAAAGAGATCTACTAGTGGCGTTTTCATTCTTGCACCTTTGGAGGGTAAGTTCTATCTAACTCGAGAATCCCATCAAAAAGCATTATCAATCGGAGATCAGGTTGAAAAAGGTCAAACCATTGGATACATCGAGTCGATGAAAGTGCTTAATGCAATATCTGCTGATAAGGCCGGTAAGGTAGAAGAAATTATTCCAAATATTGGTGATAACATCGAAGAAGATGATCCTATCGTAAAGCTTTCAGTGTGATAATATAATGGAAATATTAAGAAAGCTTTACGAAATGACGGCATTAGGTGAGCTTATTGCTGAGCCACTTACCTTATTAATGTTTCTTATAAGTTTTATATTACTTTATTTAGGGATTAGGAAAAAATATGAGCCACTTCTTTTAGTTCCAATTGCCTTTGGTATGTTGCT
>JAHEJC010000512.1:2448-4106 GCA_024639065.1 Lewinellaceae bacterium
TCTATAATTTGCTTTCAAAGAAAAAGATCAATCCATTGGTAGGAGCTACGGGATTGAGTGCTGTACCTATGGCTTCGAGAGTGGCTAATGAAATTGCCATCAAACATGATCCGACCAATCATATTTTACAATATTGTATGTCCAGTAATATTTCCGGGGTTATCGGTTCGGCAGTAGCCGCTGGCGTTTTAATTTCTTTTTTAGGATAAAAATAAATTTTTTTTGCTCAATTCAACATTAAGTTTTGCAGGGTCCATATGATAAATTAAAGTAAGAAAATTATGTGCGGCATGATCAAACGTTAATCGCATATATTTGTCTAGTATATATCCCAAATTAAAGGCTATTCACTAACGTCACCTAGAACTGATTTAAATTATTATTTAAGAAAATCTATTGTTTAAAAAGTATCTTTAAGATGATTCTTACATCTTCTACTGTCAAATCAAAATTTGAAACAGTTTTAAATTAAGAATAGTTAATCCAAATGAGTTTGAATCCGATTTCCTATCAAATGAATTCATTTAAATACTGCTTTTTAGAATCTTTTAATGTCTTTGCAGTTGTGTTTTTCATAGCTAATTTATCCATTGTCAATCATGGCAATTCTCAATGTGATCCATCTACAATAGATCTTTGTGAAGTAGGTAACAACAGCATTATACAAGCATGCTATCACGCCCAGATCGCCAAAACCTCCAATGGGTATTCCATTACCGGAGAAGATTTTGCCCCTAATGGCATTTCTTATTCTACTGTATTGACTAATATTCCTAGCCCTTCCTATTCTATGCCACCTGGGGTAGTTCCTTTGTGGGGTGCCATCGGCGGAAGAACGCAAGCCGTTTTCCTGGGCACTGATGAAAAAATATATGCTATTGGAGAAGAAGATTTATTGATAGATAGATCCAATACCAACAGTCCCGCTTGGGGTGTAACAAGTCTGAGACTACCCGGAGGAATCACCGTTTGTGATGTCAATAAATGGCAAGGTACGGCAGGAAGTGGAAGTAATAATAACAATCCTAATACAACAGGCGATAGAGATGGATTTTTAGTTTTTTCAACCCGATTAGGTGAGGCATATATTACTGGAGATGGTGCAAGTGCTATACAATCCCAGGCTTCTAATGCTGATTGGACCTTGATCAATATGCCTGCTGGCATTTCTGTTGTCAATTTTGGTGTTGGGTACCGAACGCTATTGATATTAGGAAGCGATGGAAACTTATATGCTTCAGGCCCCAACACCTATCTTGGTGATGGAACATCTATGAACTTAACCACTGTCACCTTATTATCAATTCAACCTGATATTAGTCTCTTTGGAATTTCTCAAATAGAAGCTGGTTTTAATTCTTTTTTTGTTTTAGACGGTGATGGCACCGTTCATGTTTTGGGCGAAAATTCTGAGGGAGCACTAGGTGTTGGAAGTTTAATTGACGTAACTAGTTGGTCAAAAGTGGGTATGGATTGTTCGGGTGGTATTCTTACCAATGTTGCCTATATCAGCACCATGTCCACTCATGATAATCGCATAAATTCTTCAGCAATATTAGTTAATGGGACTATCAGATCCTGGGGTTCAAATAACCGACAATCTATTACGTCCGGTGCTGATAGGCTTATTCCTTGTCCTATTACACCAGCTGGTAACA
>JAHEJC010000127.1 GCA_024639065.1 Lewinellaceae bacterium
CGTCAATTATTGTCCGGATATTGTATATGGATTAATCATGTTTGAATTTTTAAAAAGACTATTTGGTTTTAAGGAAAATACGGAAGTAGAAGATCCTATGAAATATTTAATTGTAGGCCTTGGCAATATTGGCCCGAAATACGTCGGAACCAGACACAATATTGGTTTTGAAGCATTAGATTTCTTGAATGATGAACTTGGTGGAAATTTCAGTATTGATACCCTGGGTGCCCTCTCGCCATGTAAATACAAAGGAAGAAAAGTTTATTTATTAAAACCTTCGACCTACGTCAATCTAAGTGGCAAAGCAGTCCGTTATTGGATGCAAAAAAAGAAGATTCTTCCTGAAAATTTGTTAGTGATTATTGACGATTTAAATCTTCCTCTTGACACCATTCGTTTGCGTAAAAAAGGGAGTGATGGTGGCCATAATGGATTGAAAAATATTGACCAATTACTTGGCACCAATGATTACGCTCGTTTACGCATTGGGATAGGCAATGAATTTGGCAAAGGCAGGCAGGTTGATTTTGTGC
This sequence comes from Lewinellaceae bacterium, assembly GCA_024639065.1. Taxonomy (GTDB): domain Bacteria; phylum Bacteroidota; class Bacteroidia; order Chitinophagales; family Saprospiraceae; genus JAHEJC01. The sequence goes on from JAHEJC010000127.1 coordinate 537, forward strand.
TGGGTAAATGGACTCAACAGGAGCTGAAGATATTACCTGATTTATTGGGTACAGTAGCGGATACTATAAAAAGCTTCACCACCATTGGCATCGAACGGGCTATGAATCAATTCAATACCAAGTAGTACTCAGTAAACATTAAGTTTTTCAAGATTTAGGAAGGTCACTCAAAATTTTGAAAGTTGATGCTCTATTTCGAATACTTAACATTTAGGTATTGATCCAAATATACCTTCCGGCAATTGGTATAGCGGCCAATTTTCCTTAAATTTAAAGTTTAGTTGAAGCAACAGCGCAACCTAGTTTCTGCGCGTTTTAACAATGATCGTTTTTATGCGATTTAATTAATACTATCGTGTTAATTAATACCTACATCAGAGAAAGCTCACAGGTTTAGGTAATATGCCCAATCCAAATATTTGTTCAGAAAGATGGATATAATTCCAATTGTATCACTAAACCAATTCTTCCAATGAAAAATTTTACACGTTTCGTTTTAGCCACAGGCATACTGCTATTGTTTGTCCAGTGGTCCTTTGCACAATTTACCGTAACAGGTAAGGTAGTGGATGATGGCGATGAACCGCTCATCGGTGCCAGCATTCTACTTCAAGGTACAGAAACTGGTACGACTACCGATATTGACGGTGATTTTAGCCTGGATGTACCTGGTCAATCGGGTATCCTGATCATATCTTATCTAGGATTTGAATCCCAGGAAATGCAAGTAACCCCTAGTTCAGGAAATTTGATAATAACCTTGTCAGATCAATCCACTCTATTAAATGAAGTGGTAGTTACGGGTTATGGTAGCCAAAGGAAAGGCGCCATAACCGGAGCGGTGAGTGAACTTAAAACTGACAAAATAGAACAAGTTCCAATGGCTTCTTTTGAAGGAGCTTTGCAAGGTAATGTTGCCGGTCTACAGGCTAATGGTATTGATGGTACCCCTGGCGGAAATACCCAAATTCGTATTCGGGGAATAGGCTCCATCACCGCTTCCAGCGAACCACTCTACGTCATTGATGGAATCATTGCACAAAGCGGGAGCTTATTGAGTCTCAATGATAATGGTGGTCGAAGTGGAAACGTTATGGCCGGGATCAATCCCAATGACATTGAATCTGTTACCGTGCTCAAAGATGCTTCTTCGATGGCCATATATGGATCTAGAGGAGCCAATGGGGTAATCTTGATTACGACTAAATCGGGTCAAACCGGAAGGGCTAAAATAGAGTTGAAAACTCAAGTTGGATTGAATACCATTGCTTCTAGTAAGCTTTTAAAGCCTTTAAACAGAGAACAATATACCCAACTCTTCTTAGAAGGGTATATAAATGGAGGAGATACACCGGAAGAGGCGCAAGCAAATCTGGAGAATCGTTTTTCTCAATTGACGGATCCAGCTACAGGTCGACCCACGGACACGGATTGGTTAGATGCAATTACTCAAACCGGAATGAATCACAGTTACGACCTGAGCGCTAGTGGAGGAACCAATGCAGTTAAATACTTTTTTTCCGGAGCTTATTTTGACCAAGAAAGCCACATAATTGGTTCAGATTTCGATCGATTGTCAGGTCGGATGAACCTATCCGTCAACGCGAATGAGAATATTACCATATCCAACCGATTGAGTGTATCTAACACCAATCAGAACGGATTTGTAGATGGTTCAGCTTGGGCTAACCCACTTTATAATGCTTTTCTTTTATCTCCGCTTATTCCCATCACCGATGATGCAGGCTTGTACAATTCAGATCATAAAAATTATTTTCCCATGGGTGGTAACAACCCTGTAGGCGCTTTGAGTGGAGATGATTTAAGAAATACAACGCAACTGAGATTGATGGATAATTTCTCAGTTAGTATTAATTTTTTGAAAGACTTCACGTTTAAGTCTTCATGGAACATTGATGTTATCCAGATTGATGAATCTCAGTATAAAAACCGTCGTTATGGAGATGGTCGAAATAGTGGAGGATACATTCAAGAATATACCACGCTGGATAAAAACTGGTTAGGAACGCAATCTGTAAGTTACAATACAAATTTTGGAAGTAATCACAACTTTGGAGCATTTATTGCTTATGAGGCTCAAGAGAACTCCAGAAAAACTACCTATGGATATGGTGAAGAATTTCCAAATGATAAACTGAAAACCCTGGCAAGTGCTGCCGCAGCATATGAAGCATCAGCAACCCGGACAATATATTCATTTGCTTCTATATTTTCCAAAGTGAATTATGTGTATGCTGGAAAATACTACTTGGATGCTACCTTTAGAAGAGATGGGTCATCAAGATTTGGAGCCGATAAGCGATGGGGTAACTTTTATTCAGTTGGGTTAGCCTGGTCTCTTGGTGACGAAGAATTTATAAGAAATTTAGGTTTTGTTGATTATTTGAAATTTCGATCTTCTTATGGAATTACCGGTAATGCAGCCATCGGTAACTTCCCATCTAAAGGATTATACGGATATGGCCGAGATTATGATGGTACACCTGGGGGCGAACCTTCTCAGATTGCAAATCCAGACCTAACTTGGGAATCTCAGAAAAACTTTAATGTAGGATTGGATTTCAATGTTTTTAAAAGAGTAAGTGGAACCGTTGAATACTTTAATAGGATATCTTCTGATTTGATCTTGGATGTGCCTATTTCATTTACAACCGGGTTTGATGTATTGACTCAGAATTTTGGTGAAATGGAAAATAAAGGCGTCGAGTTGAGTATGAATTTTGGGATTGTTGAGACTCCGGACTTTACGCTGGATATTGGGTTCAATACTACTTTCTTGAAGAATAAATTAACCAAATTAAATGAAGCCTATGTTGATGGAACTAAAAGAAGAGAAGAAGGATTAGATTTTCAATCTTATTACTTGTTTGGATGGGCGGGTGTAGATCAATCGAATGGAGATCCACTTTTTTATACTAATGATGATGAAAACACCACCACAAATGATATAGGTGATGCAGAAAGATACTTGGTAGGAAAAAGTGCAACCCCGGATAACTTTGGTGGCATGAATCTACTGTTGACCTTTAAGGGTATATCCTTATCCTCCCAGTTTGCTTATTCGTCAGGAAACTGGTTATATGAACCCAATTTGCGATTTATTCATGGTGACGGTAGATTGACTCCAAGAAGTACTTCAGTTTGGGGTTTTGAGAATAGATGGGTACCTGGTAGTACGGATGCAAAATTGCCACAACATGTATGGGGAGACACCAAAGGAGGTCAAAATTCCAACAATTCTCGATACTTGTACGATGGAACCTATTTAAGACTTAGAAATCTTACGATTTCTTATAATTTACCGACCAGCTTAATTTCTAAAGCGAATCTTAGTTCAGTCAGAGCCTATGTTCGTGGAACAAATTTGTTAACCTTTACCAAAGACAAAGATTTATTTATTGATCCGGAACAAGCCATTAATGGAATTGCTAATTCTTTAACCCCGGCTATTAAATCGTTCACCTTTGGTCTTGATTTCGCATTTTAAGGAGAATTATGGCCAAATTATTTTTTGAAAATTAAAAATACAAGCATGAGAAATATACAATCAAAAAATCTTTTTCTTCTGGTAATACTTAGCCTAATGGCCGTATCCTGTGCAGAAGACTTTTTGGAGCTCTCTCCACAACAATCTGTTGCCAATGAAGAAGCCTTATTAGTACTTGATGATTTTAATTCCTCTGTAACGGCAGTTTATAACGGACTTTCAGATGCCGACTATTATGGTCGCTATTTTGTGCTAGTGCCAGATGTAATGTCTGATGATGTTAAACAACATCCAAGTGCCAACAGAGCAAAGGATTACGCAGAATATACAGCTAGAATCGGTGACGGGATTGCCGAAGAGATGTGGCAAGAAATGTGGGAAGAAATCAACAATTTAAATTCAATCATCAATGCTCAGGTGGATATCCCTGCAAGTGTACAAGATGATTATAACCATATCATAGGGGAGGCATTGGTATTGAGAGGTTTGGTTTATTTTGATATGGTCAGAATGTTTGCCCAGCATTATTCATTTACAGCCGATGCAAGTCATTTAGGTGTTCCCATCGTTTTGGAATTCGATCAACTTAATGAACCTCCAAGAACATCGGTAAAAGCGGTTTATGACCAAATCATCAGCGATATGACTAGTGGAATTAATCAGATAACGGATGACCCTCGATCTGGCTCCACAGCTACCTTGTCCAAGACTGCTGCCAAAGCATTATTGGCGAGAGTATACTTATATAAAGATGATTTGGGCAACGCAGAAAGCATGGCAACAGAGGTCATCAATAGCTCTAAATATACTTTAGAAGATAATGCTAATTACCTAGATTCCTGGTCTTCCGGATACTCTTCCGAATCTATTTTTGAAATTTCAATGACTGCTAGTGATAACCGAGGTTCGGATGCTTTAGGTAGAATGTATGTGGTTGAAGGGTATGGAGACTATTTGCCTTCTAATGACATTGTCTCATTATATGATGAGGGTGATGTGCGATTAGGGTGGTTTATAGAAGATGAATTTTTAGATGGTGATTATGCTCCTTTTAGAATGAATAAATATCCAAGTGCAGCTGGAGATGATAATACCCGGGTAATGAGATTGTCGGAAGTTTATTTAATTCGGGCAGAGGCCAGAGCCAGACAAAATAATAATGATGCCCAAGGTGATGTAGATATTATTCGACAACGTGCTCTTCCTTCAGCACCTGCTGTTACCGCAACAGGTCAGGATTTGATTGATGAAGTGATGTTAGAAAAAAGAAAAGAAATGTGTTTCGAAGGGCAGCGCCTCTGGGACTTAATGAGACATAAACGAGATATTGTTAGAACTCAATGCACTTCTTCAATTTGTACAATCACTTATCCATCTGACAGAGTGGTTTTACCGATCCCTGAAGCTGAGTTGGATGCAAATCCGAATATGCAGCCTAATCCTGGGTATTAATATTAGGCTATGGAAAATGATTTGATTATTATCCCGACTAAGAGTAACATCTCTTAAGTAAGCGGAATTATTAGATAGAAAAGGTCTTCCCGGCAAAGGGGAGACCTTTTTTAATGGTGGATAGATAGGGTATACCAATAACCTGAAATTTGTAAAGTGTTGAATTTGTTATATTTACAATTTTTTAGGAAAATATGATTTCGATAAATAGTAGCAGTCTTAACCTGCTTGATTAGAGGATTTTCAGATATCCTTGCTCAATATTTTCCATACAAATATCAAATTATAAATCTATGAGTGCAAAATATCGCATCATCATTGTGAATATTCATGGTTTGTTGAAAGGAAGCGGATTGGAAATTGGCCGGGACGCTGACAATGGAGGCCAGACTAGATATGTTTACGAACTTGCAGAATTTCTTTCGCAGCATCAGGATGTGGAAATGGTCCACCTTTTTACTCGACTTATTAAGGATCCCAAATTGTCAGATGAATATTCTATACCCATTGAAATTATCAATGACAAACTAGACATCCGAAGAATTCCTTTTGCGGGAAACCGTTATCGGATGAAAGAAGAGTTATGGGATTATTTAGATGATTTTGTGGCCCGTTCGATTAAACAAATAAAGTATCACCGCATTTATCCAGATTGGATTCACAGTCATTATGGTGATGCAGGATATGTTGCTACAGAACTGTCAAATCTATTGAAGATTCCATTTGTTCATACGGGTCATTCATTAGGAATCGCCAAAAAGGCAAAGTTGGAAGCTATGGGCTTGACCCAAGAAGAGGGTGAGAGAAAATTTAAATTTTCTAAAAGAATTGCGGCTGAAGAAAATGTATTGAAATATGCTTCTTTCGTGATTGTCTCAACCAATAACGAAATTGAAACTTATCGGAAATACAAAAATTATGGCGAAGCAGAATTTAAAATTTTAGCTCCGGGAGTAGATACCGCTAAGTTTGCACCTTATTATAATTTTTTAATGCCTGCAGAAGACCATGAGTCTGAAACCCAACGAAAATATTGGGTTGGTGAATACATTGAAAAATTTCTTTCACAACCCCAAAAGCCAGTAATACTTGCTTTATCAAGACCTGACCGCAGAAAGAACCTACATACATTGATTGAAGTTTTTGGAAAAGATAAACAACTACAGAGCATTGCAAACCTGATCATATTTGCGGGGATTCGAAAAGATATTGAGAAAATGAATGCTTCGGAGAAGGAAGTTCTTGTTGAAATCCTACTCCTTATGGATAAATTTGATTTATACGGAAAACTAGCCATACCGAAAAAGCATGATGTTGAAAATGAGGTAGCTACGATTTATCGCTATTGTGCTGAGAAAAGAGGCGTATTTGTCAATTTAGCACTCCATGAAAACTTCGGCTTGACGAATATAGAAGCAGCTAGTACTGGTTTGCCTGTGGTGTCTACTCAAAATGGGGGACCTGCTGAGGTGATTCCAAAGTTGAATAATGGCATTTTAGTCAACCCGATGGAAACTGGTGAGATCAAGAATGCGATCATTAAAATTCTGACGGACCCGGATGTATGGAAAGAATATTCCAATCAAGGAATTATAAATGTGGGAAAACATTATAGCTGGAGTAGTCATACGGACAATTATGTAGACTGGATCAAAAAGAAGATTATTACAGAACTAGAAGAAGAGATGGTTTCAAAAAAATTACCAAGGACTTATAAGGAAAGGATAAGAAAAATGGATCACCTTTTTGCTGCGGATATTGACGGTACTTTGATTTACGAGGACCAGGATCACCCCGGCTTGGAGGAAATGCGAAAATTTCTGGAGTCCCGGCCTGAGCATATGGGATTTGCGATGGCTTCAGGTAGAGCTTTGCATTTGGTCGAAGAAGCCATCGAAAAGTTCAACCTTCCATCTCCTGACTTCATTATCTGTGCAGTTGGGTCACAAATATATTATGGGGGTGAGCAGTTTATTTTCGATAAAGCCTGGAGTCGGTACTTGGATAAAAACTGGGATCGAGCTGCCATAGCTCAAAGATTGCGCTCTTTGGATTGGCTCACGTTGCAAGAACCCGAAGCACAGAATCCACATAAATTATCTTTCTACTATGAGCCGGAAAACTATAAAGAATGGCAATTGAAAACCGTATTAGGGAAGCTCTGGGAAAATCTCAATATTATAGTTTCACACAATGCTTTTATTGATATTCTACCTAAAAGAGCTTCTAAGGGAAAAGCCATCAGATACCTCAGTAAGAAGTGGGTGATTCCTATGTCCAACATATATACCGCAGGTGACTCAGGTAATGACTTGGACATGCTTTTAGGCCCGGCACATGGTATTGTAGTGGCTAATCGATCTGATGAACTGATGCACTTGAATCAAAAAACCAACCTTTTCATAGCCCAAGGAATGGCTGCTGAAGGTGTTTTAGAGGGTTTAAAACATTATGGCGTGATTTCTGATGATGTTGAATCAAAACGATTATAAACCTTATGTACGCAGGAAGTGGTTATAGTGATTGGGAAATTGGAGATATTGATGTCATTATACATGAAAAGGTATATCATTTATTCCACCTGATTATTCCGAATCATGATTATATTGCTCACGCAGTTTCCAAAGATGGGATCACCTGGCGCAGGGTGAAAAATGCATTATTTGTAGGTGATCCTGGAGAATGGGATGATGACATGCTTTGGACTATGCATGTTTCCAAGAAGGACCAACGCTTCATTTTGTTTTACACCGGGCTTCAAAGGAGAGACAGAGGATCCTTACAAAGAATTGGTCTTGCCGAATCGAATGATTTGACTCATTGGGTAAAAGTCAAAAATGATGCCCTTCCTTTTTCAAGTCAAGAACCTTATTATGAAAGTAAAAACAACAATCCACGTGAATGGATAAGTTTTAGGGATCCATATCGTTTTGTGTATAATGATGAAGAATATTTGCTTATGTGTGCCAGGACCAGCTATGGCCCTGTTTCCAGAAGAGGTTGTGTAGGTCTCGCCAAAAACATTCAAGGTACATATGAACTACAAAAACCTTTGCTTTTTCCGATGGTTTATGATGATATTGAATGTCCTTGTATATGTAAGTTGAATGGAAATTATTACCTAGTTGGTTCTATACGCGAAGATATAAAAATAAGGTATTGGTTTGCCAAAGACTTTTTGGGTGAATATCACTCATTCCACTCCGACGTGCTATTACCGCAAGGTAATTATGCCGCTCGCATTGTACGCGACGGACCGTATCACTTGGTTTACAATTTCTATTATCTGGACCGGAATGTTAACTCCCAAAGAGTGCTGCCCCCACCTAAACAATTAGACATTGACCGAGAAGGTCGGTTGTTACTTCGAACTTTCTATCGTTGGGATCAACTTGTAGAAAATTCGATTCCACAAAAAGATTTTCTAGATCTTCGAAATATTTTTTCCAACTCAACGGCTGGATCCTCTATAGAGGAGAACAGGTGGATCCTTAACTGTCGAAGCGGTTATGAAATCTTTTACGTTCAAAAACCCAGTGCAAGCTTTATATGGGAGGGAACATTGACCTTGGAGGGACTGGGTAAATGTGGGTTGGTTTCGGATATGGATGATCAAGGGAATGGTTATTTCATCCCATTTGACTTTGTCAATGGATATATCACTATTCGCAAATGGGGTTTTGATCCAAAGAATATTAAAAATAATTTTATTTTCCAGAATCTTCAAGCCAACCTGTTTAAAACATCGGATGACCGGTCCCTACATTTTCGATTGATTCGTTATGGCAATTACATCGAATTGAGTATTGATCATTTAGTTAAGTTGACACTCATGGACTATACCTACTCAGGAGATGGGCTTGGGCTTTATTCGGCATCTTCACAAATATCTTTGAAAAACTCAGTAATCAAAGTTCTACCTGATCCTAAAAGTGAGTACGCCAGTCAGGAGCCGGAGTCTCAATTTTAACCTAGAAATTTACAAAACCATTTACTTTTGTACATAATCCACCTATATTCAGAGTACTCTTGTCTGCCAAGCCTTGCAATGTTTGATTTTGACCATTATGCATGATTCGTTTGCATTTGATCCTTTACTACCATCTATATTGATACAATTTGGACCTAGTGGATTCCTTTTTAGCCCAATGCCCTTAATGCATTAACTTTATTCCGAAAAATTAATATCATCATATACTATCTCAATGCTTGTCAAAGTTTAATAGATAACATACTTCCCGCAAGGTTACTTACCAATATATTAATACCAACATGCATACCACATCCCGTGGGTTACAAACCTTTGATATCTAATAAATTTTTTGACCGTTAAAAACACCGTCTTATGAAAAGGTATTTGACGCTTTTCGCATGGAAGTGCTGTGCACTGTTCGTGCTCATACCCCTATTGGTTATAAGCCAGCCCATAGATCCAGCTAAAATCATTGTAACCACCAGTGATGATCATCAAGAATCCAACTGGCGTGAAATAGCGTCCGGAGATAAAACCATTTCAGGTGAGGGCCTGGAAGGTCATCTCATGACAGCATCCAGGTTTTTAGCTCAAGCCACACTTGGAGGTGATGATCGGCTTATTGCTGAAGTAGCAAAAATTGGAATGGAAAATTGGCTTGACCAACAAATTGAGGAGCCACCTACTTACTACATGGATGTTTTAGCCGATGTGTATAATCAAGTCTACGAAAATTACATCCAGGGTGGCGGCAATCCAAATGATTTTAGGTGCAGACCTAAGTGGTACCACGCCAATTATGGGTGGTGGCAGATGGTCATGACGGCAGAAGACCTGGTCCGGCAGCGAGTTGCGCTGGCGCTTTCTCAAATCCTAGTGATCTCAAAAAATTCCAATCTGGAAAATTATGGTTGGGCTATTGCCAGCTATTACGATATCTTTTTAAAACATGCGTTTGGCAATTATAAGGATATCCTCATGGATGTAACCTACCATCCGGCGATGGGTGATTATTTAAGTCATTTAAACAATCCAAAGTCCAACCCAGAAAAATTCCAATTTCCAGATGAGAATTATGCAAGAGAATTTATGCAATTGTTTAGTATTGGTGTTTATGAGTTAAATCTCGATGGTACAAAAAAGACCGATGCCAATGGCAACTTTATACATACCTATGACAATGATGACATTGATAATTTGGCCAAAGTGTTCACCGGATTTGGTGCAGGAGGAACGGATAATTGTGGAGAGTCTTTTGCACCGGCATTTGGATTGGATATCCGAAAATTAGATATGACCATACCGATGAAGGTATATGATGATTGGCATGAAAGTGGGGAGAAAACAATCATTGGAGATTATGTTATACCAGCCGGTCAATCCGGTGAACAAGATATAAATCAAGCTATATCACATATTTTCAATCATCCCAATGTTGGACCTTTTATAAGCCATAAATTAATTCAACATTTAGTCAAGTCTAACCCAACGCCTGCATATGTAGCTCGTGTAGCCACGGTATTCAATGATAATGGCCAAGGCGTAAGAGGTGATATGGCTGCAATAATAAAAGCAATTTTACTGGACTCAGAAGCTAGATCTTGTGAAATGATGACGCAACCAGATCACGGGAAACTGCGCGAACCCATCATTCGATATACTCACTTTGCCAAAGCAGTAGATAACTTTTCTTCCTCCGGTCGCTATTGGGATACGGGAGAATATTATTATTATGCTACCGGTCAAATGCCTATGCATGCACCCTCAGTTTTTAATTTTTACCAATCTGAATATCAACCCCAAGGCGCACTTAATGATCTGGATCTAACCGGGCCTGAATTTCAACTTTTAAATTCTGTCACTGGTCTTGAATATTTCAATGAAGTAGACCGCTGGACGTTTCATGAACAACTGTTTCGTAATTGGGAAGATTTTGAAGACAACCGGGTATATATTGACCTATATGAATGGATGGGCTATGCACGCGATCCGGAAGTTTTTCTAAATAAACTAGATGTAATATTCACTCATGGCCAACTAAGCGAAGAGGGTAGGACAGCACTCAAAAAGGTCTTGGTAGAGCATGATGATGAGGGAATTGCTATCTTATTTAATCGGGCTATCCTAGGTCTTTATTACATAATGGTCCATCCCGATTACTTAATCCTTAAATAAAACTATCATGTCTAAATATAATTATAGTAGAAGAAATTTCTTACGCAATGCTTCTTTGGCTTCCTTCGGAATAACTACAGCGTCTTCATCCTTATTTAAGCTTCATGCCTTACGAGCTTCTATGCAGGATTTTACAGCTTCCGCACCAGATGATTATAAAGCACTTGTGTGTCTTTTTAAAGCTGGAGGCAATGATTCTTTTAATATGCTGATGCCTTATGGACAGGCTGAGTATAATGAGTATGCAGCAACTCGATCCAATCTCGCAATAGAACGTGAAGAGATGCTCCCCTTAGACTTTACTTCAGCGCAAGGAAAAAAGTTTAGTGTACACCCGGAAATGGAAGGGGTCCAGCAGTTATTCAATAATGAGGATCTTTGTTTTTTAGCAAACGTAGGTACTATGATTCATCCAGTCACCAAAACCGAATTCGAGGATAAATTAGTGCCCTTACCTTTAGGCCTTTTTTCTCATTCTGATCAGATTTCGCAATGGGAGACGGCTTATCCACATCAGCGGGTGTACAATGGCTGGGGTGGAAAGTTGGCGGAGATGTTCAGTTCCATGAATGACAACCAGGATATATCCATGAACATCACCTTGTCGGGTAATAATGTATTCCAGTTTGGCCGAAACATCATTCAATTTTCGGTAACTAATTCCGGAAGTGAATTTGGTATTGATGGCTACAAGTCTGAAAAATATTTGAATGATGAAAAAACCCAATTGATCAATTCTATTTTGGAACATCCTTATGAAGATGTTTATAAAAAGACTTATGTTGATGTGATCAAAAGTTCGCTGGAGTCTCAAGAATTGTTTCAGGAGTCTATATCAGATGTCAACGAGTTTAATACAGAATTTTCCGACAATTCGATCAGTCGAAGTTTTCGAATGATCGCTCGCATCATTGCTGCAAGGAATAAGCTTGGATTTAAACGTCAAATATTTTTTGTGCGTTATGGAGGCTGGGACCATCATGATGGGTTAATCCAACAACAGAACCAAAAACTTCCGGTGGTGAGTAACGCAATGAGTGAATTTGCAGCAACACTTAAAGAACTGGGAATTTTTGACCAGGTTGTGACCTTCACTATGTCAGAATTTGCACGTACTTTGACTTCTAACGGAAATGGTAGTGATCATGCTTGGGGAGGTAACGTTATGGTTATGGGCGGTCCTGTAAAAGGCAAACAAATATATGGACAATATCCTTCCTTGGCCCTGGACAATCCCCTGGACTTGGGACGAGGTCGCCTGATTCCTACCATATCTAATGATGAATATTTTGGTGAGTTGGCCTTGTGGTTCGGGGCTACCTCTAGCGAGCTGCCTACCATATTTCCAAACATAGGAAATTTTTATTCAGTAGGATCGGCTAACCACCCAATCGGTTTTTTGAACATTTAATTCAATAAAGCAAAAAATTTGATAATGATGAAATCTCAATATATAGTTAAGTTAGTCATAGCTACCATGTTAATTAGCTGTAGTGATCTATTTGCTCAATGCTTTCCAGATCGCCACAACAGTACCTGGTACGATGGCTGGATCTCTTGTGATAGGTCCGAAAACCCGAATACAGAAAGAGGCCTGTCGCACTGGATTTTATATAACCTGGGAAGCGCCTATACCCTGGGTAAAACTAAAGTTTGGAACTCCAATCATCCGGATTATTTAGGAAGAGGCCTGAAAGAAGTTATCATCGACTATTCAATAGACGGGAATGCCTGGCAAGAGCTTGGAACTTTTACACTTAATCAAGCATCCGGTAAAACCACCTATGAAGGAGAGGAAGGACCGGATTTTGATCAAAAAGAAGCGCAATATGTATTAATTACAGCGATAAGTAATTATGGAGGTAACTGTTTTGGTCTGAGTGAATTCTCCTTTTCTCAAGCTGAACCGCTTACCACAACGCCTACCTCTTACGTTCCCGCAGACAAACATTGTATGTCAGTGAATATCTATCCAAATCCTTTTGAAGGATCACCTCGGATAGATATAAAAGCGAATTGTAAAAATGAAATTCCTTGGAGCTTAACGGATGCGTTAGGTAAACAACTCATAAGTGAAATTTGGAATGGGCAAGGTAATCTGGATTTATCTGGTATTGAACTGGATGCTTTTCCGGCAGGGCTTTATTTCCTGGTTTTGGGAAAAGGAGTTGAAGCACAAAAACATAAACTAATGAAAATGAGATAATGAATTAAACTCGTATAAAAAGTCGTTTTTCTTGGTCTAGATGTTAGAAGTCTAGACCTTTTTATTTTTGGATTAAGGATTGTGTAAATAAATTGCGTCCTGAAGGAAATAAAAGGGCGTCTTTATCAGTTTTGATGGTTGTATTTCCTGTCCCATTTTTTAGAAAATTAAAATCCACTTTATTATTTCACCTATTAAATCATACCCTGATATGTTTTATCGGGCTTTTTATTTTTTATTATTCTGTAATTGGTTTATGATAAGTCAGCTCTCCAGCCAAAGTATTTCTTCTACTATTCACGTGGATACCAGCTATTGGAATGGAGAAAATGGGGTAAGTGTTTTTTTCAATCAAAGCTCTTATGGAAATTATTGGAAAGGAGGTGGGGCCAATTCATTTGCCACAGGGACTAATCTTATCTTTCAAAAGAATTACCAAAAAGGTAAAACCAATTGGGCCAATCAATTGGAGTTTAGATACGGGATTATCAAATTGGGTGGATATGAGTTTCAAAAAAACGAGGATCATTTTGAAATTGATTCCAAATACGGTTACCGAATATCTAAACGAATGAAATTTAGCGGGCTCTTTAATTTTACTACACGGGTTCACGATACATATCAGATATTAAAATCTGGAGAGCGTGGAAAACTGATCGGAAATTTTATGGCGCCGGGTTATTTCAATATAGGTTCCGGATTTGATTTTACAACCGATCAGAAAGTATTATCTATTTATTACACTCCAATCAATTCCAAGATTACCATTGTCACAATCGATGAATTGAAGGCTCAATTTTTACCCAAGGAGCTGGAAGGGAACGTACGTTACGAATTAGGTTCTCTATTGAGACTTGTATTTAAGAAAGAAATTTTTACGAATGTATTTTGGCATACCGCCGGAACCTTTTTCACCAGTTATTTGAAAAAGTTTGGAAATTTTGACGTAGATATTCAAAATAAAATCAGGTTTAAAATTAATAAGAATTTAAGTGCTAACCTGAATACCCATCTCATCTACGACGAAGATGTTTTATTTGATATTGAACCAGATGATGGGGAAATATATCAAGCCCCCAGGACCCAGTTCAAAGAGGTTTTTAATATCGGTTTTTCTCAATCCTTTTAAAATAGTCATTGAATCATGCGTATTGGATATTGAGAATGACCCTTCTAAATTTTCTTTTCTGAAATTTTCTTTCTGATAGCTATCTTCTGTTCCTGGCTTCTGTTCTCTGTTTTCTGGCATAGCCCAGTGCTTGCTCCCTAGCCAATATAGTTTCGGTCCTTCAGACCTACAAGCGTAATTATGTAATGAGAATCGGGTAGTGCGGTCGAGTGAGTTGCTATTTTGGGTTTGAATGATCATGGTTGTATGATCTTATTTTTA
>JAHEJC010000128.1 GCA_024639065.1 Lewinellaceae bacterium
CAAGTTGCTGGGTAAAAGCTCCATGCGACAAAAAAATAATGAAAAGCAAAGTGGTTAATTTTTTCATAATATTCACTTTTTATAAGTTGAAAAAAATTGGGTGTCGGTATTGAATTCCTCAAGGTTGCGGGATTAATAAAGCTTATCGAAGCCCTAGTAGAACTTGCACTGCCTTCATGATCATGGTATACAATCACAAATAATCTAATCGGGCTTAATAATGATTTATCTCTATTTTTCAAGAGAGGATTCTACTTAAAATATCTGAAAATAAGAATGAGAAAAGTCAGCAGTTTATTTGATATTTATCACGTAGTTAAGCAGAAGTTCCTAATTCAAAAAGTCTTTAAGGGATGCTGAATCAATTGAAGAATTGGAGAAAGGAAATGGAAATGGGATTTAATACGTAAGCAAAATCCCGATCTTTTAGATTTAGCCAAAAATTGGTATGATTGGTCGGATATTCTTAATTCATAAAATAATTAAGGGATGCTGAATCAAATTCAGCATGACGCAATGATGAAATGGATGCTAAATCAAATTCAAAATAACGTAATGATGAAACGGAATAAATTTCAGCATGACGGTTTACATTTATTCGAGTTCCATCCAACTCACGCGTCAATCTGAAACTTGATCCAGGGTCCCTATTTATATAAGAAAATCTTATCTTATACCTATTAGGAAAAAGGGATATGTCCAACCTTAACGTCACCCTGAACTTTATTTAGGCTTCGTATTACGTGTAAGTATTAAGCTATAATTTTCAAATTAGGAATTAAGCGATCAAAAATAAATTTGTCTGCCAGGACGGCCATCAAAAGGCTAATCGCAAACATAACGATGTCCAGGATATCGAAAGTAACCCCCAATGCATAAATGCCAAAATATTGAAGAACCTCAGGAAGAGCTCAAACGCCAAAAACAATTCCTGCCTTTACATGCCATGTTCGTAAGAATCGAATCTGAACTTCAATCATGCACAGCAAAAAGTATTCAGTACATGTCAATCAGTTATTACGAAGCAAATATTTGTAGATTGTTTAATCATCTTACGCTAACCTTTTTACACTTTTTATAATATGCTAAACTTGCTATTATAGATTTTTCATTAGATGGCAACTCGCGCAGATATTCCTGACCTAAAAAACGGGCTTGAGAAATTTCTTCTTTGTCTTCAATATTAATTTCACCACTCCATTCTTTACAATAAAACTCTATAGTGAAATATTGAATTTGATCACCATTTGGGTATATAACGGTTTCATTTCCCGGATTAGAACTTATTCCAATAACAATCGGATTTGAAATTGTAAGGCCGGTCTCTTCCAGCACTTCTCGAATGATACATTCTTCAATTGATTCATTTTCTTCCAGGGCTCCGGCAGGCAAACCCAGTTTCCCACTATCTCTTCTCTGGATGAAGAGCATTTCACCCTTTTCATTTTCAATTAGGATTCTTGCACCGGGGTGAATAAATTTTTCAGTGCCTATTTTAGCTCTAAGCTTTGAAATATAGTCATTCAAATCATTTAATTTTTCTTCTTCCGGGTCCAGAAATCAATCTCCACTTGCACCTCTCTAGCTAAGAAATCGGGCATAGAGGTGTGCTTGAATCCAGAGCCAACTCCATAAGGAATCCTGTCTACCGTGGTACGTGATTTAAATCCAATGGTATTACCATCCATTTTGACAATTTGAAAAGGAAGTTCAACCTGACCGGTAATCCCATGCATAGTCAGCTTACCAAAAGCTAGAAAATTGGAAAAGTCTATTTGTGGCATTGAATCGCTTTCGAATAGAATAGTTGGATATTTTTCCGTTTCGAAAAAATCTTCTGTAATCAAATGAGCATCTCGGTCCGGGATCCCGGTCTTGATACTACTCGCCTGAATTTCAGCATAAATGGTTGAGTTGATAAATTGATCATCATTCCAATCCATATATATTTTGTAATCGGTGAATTTACCCGTGACCACTGAAAATCCTGCAATAGGAATTTGAAATCCCACAGTTGAATGATTAGGTTCAACCTCTAATTGTCGAATTTGTGCAAATGAGATAATGGAATATAACATACAAAAGCCGGTACAAAAGATTTTCATAAGATCAGCTTAAATTGGTGAAAGTTTACGTTTGCCACTTATTTGTCTAACTAAGAATTCAGCAAAGATCAAGTTGGGCACCCAGCACATCCAGGCAATAATTCGATAAGCGTCTACGAATTCCATATTTAAGAAACCTGTTAAACTAGGCAACCAGAGTCTTAAAGTAACTGCGGCAAATGCTAATGCATAACTTCTGATCATCCACTGTTGATGCAATATTATCTTTTTATTACGTATCGAAATGTAAGCCATGAAAGTAGTTCCCAACCACAAAACTGCCAATGCCCCAAATCCCAACTGTGAAACCAATCCTCCGGTTGCAAAAAATGAAATGTATAAACCCGCAATCCCGCTGAGTAATACTGCAACCACATATATTTTACCCAGGTGTCGATGCAGATTAATTCTATTGTTCCTCAATTTCTTGATAAATTGAGACCATCCGGAAAGTAGGGTGACACCTCCCAAAAGAATATGCGTATAAAAGAAAAAATTCCAAATCGAGTTTGAAAGGAGCGCTTCCGTTTTCGACCCTAAAAGACCTTGGCTCATGTCTACCACTAAATACAAATAGGGATATAATCCCACCCCAATGGCAAAAAAAGCGAATACAAACCATATTAAATTCTTAAGCATAGGCACTTCAGGATATAGTTAAACTTCATCAATTTTAGGCCTTCAAACAATACTTGATCAAAAATCTCCAATTAACAGCAAAAATGCACTTCGTTTTAATGCTCTGGGTGATTCAAGGTTATTTTATGGGAAGGCAATCCATTTCATTTGTCAGACTTCAAAGAAACAAAATTTTATAGTTCGAAGCCCGCAGCGACAAAATCCAATTTAGTCTGATTTGGAGGAACAATCGGTTCGCTTCCTTTCAAACCCTTTCTAAAGGTCTGAAATTCTGTTACATCATTTAATTTACTTAAAGTCTCTCCATCCCGAGCAATGTTGATATGCACAAATGTTTGTCCATCCTCTTCTAAGGTATAGGTTGAATACAACATACCTTCAATTGGATGGGCTTTTAGAGCACTTATAACTGCTTGAATATTTGCTTTATTTTGAGCGACGTACTCGGGTTTTACAGTGTACTGAACTTTAACTGCTTTCATGATAGGCTATTTGGTTTAATATTAGAAAATTGAGCTAGGTAAGCTTTGGCCTCTATTAATTAGTTTTTATCTCTTTTGCATACATTAATAAGCTGGCTTTTTGAAAATTAATTAAACTTCAAGAAAAAGAATAATTCATCAAAATAATCAGGGTGACAAACTTTAATTCATGTACACTATAAAACTATTAATAATTATTGAACTAAAAGCAACAACGTGTCCTCAATACCCTTTACTTTATGGGTCACCCTCTTTGGAATATTAACAAAATCATGCATAGTTGATAGTTCGATTCGGCTGCTTTCTTCTTCATAAATGGCCTTGCCTTTTATTAATACCAGTAGCGCATCCGTCTTACTTTGGTGCTTATCCAAAACTTCATTTTTCTTTATATTTATTACGGTGGCTGTACCACTATCTCTTAGCAAGTTTTTAGTGGCTACCGGTTTATTATTACCTTGAAATATTTCGTGAAGATTCATATTAAGTATTTGGTGTGATTAAAAAACTGAACGCTGCAATATTCCAAATTATCCTGGTTAAATAGAAAATCTTTAGGCATTGGCTATATACAACAAATACCAAAATTATTCTTAATTAATTTTTTACCGCTGTTAACTTCAATGCAGGTGTCAAAACTTTACTTTTCTCATGATATCCTTCTAAATCCTTAAGCACCTCGCTCAAGAACTTTATAGCCCGCAAAATGTATTTCCCTTTATTAAGCATAATACAATCTGCTTGTTGGGCTTTCACTACGTCGGTAATTTCTGCTCTGGAAGGCATCCCGGTTTTGGCAAGATTTTCCAATACTTGAGTTGCCCATATACCAGGCACATGCGCTGCTTCACAAATAGCCAGGATTTCCTGTTGTACTCTTCCAATATTTGCCCACCCCGTTTCTATCGCTAAATCACCACGGGCGATCATAACGCCGATATTGGGAAGTCGCATTGCCTCGATTAGTATTTCCGTTAAATTATTAAAACCTTTTTTTGTCTCAATTTTCAATATGACCCCCAGTTCAATTGGGGCTTTTAAATCTTTTAATTGCCAGATGAGTTCTTTTACGTTTAAACGTGAATTGACAAAAGATAGATTTACTACATCCGCATACTGCACCACAAACTTCAAATCAGTTTTATCTTTTGACGTTAGACCGCTCACTTCAAGGTTAGTGTCCGGCAAGTTTAGGCCTTTATCAGCGCTTAATTTTCCACCACCCTCCTTGGCCTGGGTAATTTCCACTAGAGCCGCTTCTGATTCGATCCCTTTTACAATGCCGGCTATTTTGCCATCATCAAATAGAATGGGATCACCAATTTTTACAAAGTCAAAAACCTCAGGCAACGTACAAGAAATATGTGCAATGGCTAATCGTTTACCTCCTGCATCGTACTTTGTATTTTCTCCGGTGAGCAGGGATCGATTAATCTTCAGATAATCTCCTTTGTGCAGAATAATGGGCATATCAACCGGTGGTAGTTCACCAACTGTTATATAACTACCAGATAAGCTTTTATCCATGTAGAGTTTCATCCCTGTTTCAAAATAACAAGTTTTTGAGACGCTTGCCAACATGCTTACCTCCTCGTAATCAAGAAGGTCAATTCTTCTTTTTTTATTTCTGGCATCCAAGAAGTAAAGTTGAGTATTTGGTTTTTGTTGTAAGAGTGCATCCTGAGAAATGGGCAACCAGGGTAACAAATGCTCGTCACTTGGCGTTGGCCCAATCCGGAGATACAATGGTTTTTCGATTTTGCCACGCACATTCTTTATGGGTTTGAATTTCTTCACTTTAGGGCCAGCAATGATTGGTCCAGTCCTTATTTTGGGACCACCCAGGTCCATTGCAATCTTGCATTTCTTTGATAACTTTTTTGAAGCCTTGCGAATATGTTCAATCATCTTGAGCCAATCTTCTTCTCGATCATGAGCACAATTTATTCGGGCACAGTTCATCCCATTGGCGATCATTTGTTCAACTAATTCATAATCCCAGGCTGCTGCGATGGGCAAAGTTACCATGATGCGAGTGTGTCGGCCCGCCGATCTATAACCCATTAATTGCTTGGCACTCCTTTTGATTAAACGATTTGCCTTTATATGAGATAATCCTGTGCGCTTTTCTTTAGGTTTTTTTCCCAGAAATGCTTTTAAGATTGATTTGGTCGTCTCCAATCCGGCCATCACATTCCGTTGCGTTGTTGCTAGCCTGGATAGTCCCATATTTCCCAAGTTCTTTTGCAACTTAGTCAAGTCATGCAATCTTAAAGACCGATAATGGATTAAGTTTTTAGCACTAACTAAATTACCTGGGTGAACCCTCTTCAGACTTTTTTTATAAATTTTTTCATAGCGTAAAGCTTCTTCTTTGATTGCATCCAGCTGGGCAATCATCAATTTAATCTTTTCAGCTTTTTTATCTTCACGCTTACCCTTCGCTTTGTTCGATTTTTTCATACTTAAACTATTATAAATTTCGACAAGGTGATCTCGCAAATGGGCATATTATGCAAAAGAAAGATTGTTTACCTTACCAGGCAGTGATTTAAGTCATTTAACTATTTGACATCAATCAGAGTTTGCACATTAATTATCATAGTGTGCGATTCAAGTCTTACACTCCATTATAAAATTTTCTCATGCCCACAATTTCGAATTAAATTGCATGAATGTTGCTTTTCTTGACAATATGGCATAATATTGTTTAATTATAAGCAAATAAAAACACAGTAAAATATTAATTGAACTGATTCCTGTTGTTGTTGTTGTCATTCCTGCAACATGGGGAATTTGAAACGTAAAAAATAATTACCATTCACTAAAGCCTTTCCTTAACGGAGAGGCTTTTTTTATATCAAAAACTTAAAGGAATATTACCGACATGACTGGACGGCCACCTTTTTACGGTATAAATTCAAATAAAAACTACATCCAAGCGCTGTATCAGAATTATAAACAAGATTCGAGTGCGAAAAACCAGCGAATTAGCCACATTTTGTAAAAAATTCAAAGCGATAATCTATCAATGGTATTCTTTAAGTAGACCTCATTTTACAAGTTAAGTACAACATTAACACCAGACCTTAATGTATTTTGAATTTCAGAAACTTTATCCGTATGATTGATCAATTCAATTAATTTTTCATCGGATGCGTCTCCTTCAATTTTTGCCTGGTAGCCAATGTTAAATCCAGGAGAACCTACTTCCCCAAACTCTCCTGAAGCTTCCACAATCACTTTGGAAATTCGAATATTTTGTTTATTTGCTTCTCGATAGACATCATTGCAAAAACAAGTTGCCATCGCTAAAAACAAGAGCTCTCCTCCATTAACGGCAGAACCAAAACCACTGGATTTTCCTGGGATGGCTAATTCACGAATTGAGTTATGTGTCTTTACATAAGCTTTATGCTCATATAAGCTATTTTCAATTTTTGCTGAAATTTTCATTTTATGGGAATTAACTCTTTTGAAAATATATGATATGCTCTTAATTGCATTCATTTAATTTAGCTAATTGGTTCGTTAAGAGATAATAATTTTTTTAAATCTTGACTTATTTAAAGTAGTGTCTTTGGTTTATAAAATGTTCCGCTGTTTAGAAAAACAAGTTCTTGGAGAGTTTGGAACCAAGGACATGAAACAAATAATGATCAACTACTAAAATAGTGATGGAAGGCTTAGTCTCCTATTTTGAGAAATCCAAAGTTTTGATTTAATTGCAATCATTAAAACAATTTATCCAATGCAATTATTTTTTTATTTATTTATTTCTCAAGTTTTGATTAATCAACCAAAATCCATATCGAATGTAGGGTATGTAGAGTTGGCGGATACAACGATCAATCATTTCCGTGATTTTGATTTTTGGATTGGTGAATGGGATGTATATACTTATGGTACGGAAAATTTAGGTGGTCACAGTATAATCGAGGCAATCATTGATAGTTTTGTAATTAAAGAATCATACCAGACTGTCCAAGGACCATATAAAGGAACCAGTTTAAATAAATACAATCGGTCCATCAAAAAATGGGAACAATTCTGGGTTGACAATGGAGGGTTATCGTTGCACATCCAGGGAGGGCTGATAGACGATAAAATGGTGATGGTCGGTGCGAGAAACACACCCAAAGGTGAAGTATGGGACAAAATCCAATGGACCCCATTAGAGGATGGAACCGTAAGGCAAGAATGGTTACAAAGTAATGATTACGGAGCAAATTGGAACAAAGTGTTCGATGGCCACTATAAGCGAAAGAAGGAATAGATAAAAAATATTTTCAATTAAACCGGTATGAAAGCATCCTTTGTTGCAATATGAAATTTTGCAAAATTCTGAAGCAACGGCTGTAACCATTCAACCAAATATTGCATTCCTGGTTCTTAACTGTCAGCGTGCTCCGGAAAGATCAAACCTCAATAGAAACCAGGATTTATCATAGTGATATGGTTTAATTGCAATTTTAAATAAATCAATTTAAACAAAGTTTACCATCCATCTCCAATTATTCGAGCCTTTACGATACTTTATAACTTTTACTTTTTTAAACTTTTTAACTAGTTAAAGGGCATACTAAACCGGAAGGCCTGAATATCCGTCTTCCATCTTCAGCTATCCGTTTTTCGTCTGTAATAACGATAGGCAAATTATCCTCTCCTAGATCCTGGATCTTTCTCTGTTTTGCCGAGACAATATACAAGTGTCTTATCAATCCCTTGAGTGTGTAGGAATCTAGCATTTCCTCCTTCCTTTTCCAGCCATCCCCTATCTAAATTTCGGTTTACCTTCTCCATTTACCTCTAGCCTTTTACCTAGTTTAATCGATATACCTTTTCCATATATGTTAATTATTATTCATACATCAATAGATTGATTACTTTTACGATTGTCCAAAACATTTTTTAAATGAAATTAATGAACTTTGCTAAGGGAACCTTGATTGTACTGAGCTTTATGGCGATCTACTTATTAACTACCGCGCAATATGACAATCCCAGTAATGGTAAGACTGGAGGTCCTGGAGAGGGTACTTGCACCGAGTGTCATGTCCCTCCCAATAATAATATTAATGGACAAATCCAAGTCACCGGAATTCCTGAACAAGTATTTACCGGCACCCGGTACACAATTGATATAACGGTTATGGCGACTCAGGGAAATCCGTTTAGCGCAGGCATACAACTTGTTGCGCTAGATGGAAACAACCAAAATGCTGGTGAATTACGTAATCCCAGAGGTATTTCCGGCGTTATTCAAGCCGGAGATCGAATTTATTTCGAGCATAAGGGCGGTCCCACCAAGTTTGCCAATGGAGAAGCTAATTGGTCGGTAGATTGGATTGCTCCAGATGAAGTGACTAATAGTACGATGTCCTGGTATATAGCTTCGATTCTAGCAAATGGTGACTCAACGGTTGCAGGTGACCGCCAGTTACTCACTAATTTTATTGCTACGCTTGTTGAAGGCAATGCGCCCCTTACTGCAGAGACCCTGGTTAATAATATTTCATGTGGAGGTGCCGCGGATGGATCAATAAGTCTACAAGTTAATGGTGGCGTAATCCCTTACTCATATAGTTGGAACACTGGAGATTCCTCTTCGAATTTATCTGGTCTGACAACTGGCCTATATACTGTAACCGTTAGTGACGCTGATACCAGTTCGATAGTTGTTTCTGCTTCAATTGAAGAGTCTGAAATGCTTAGCCTAGAGGTGATTAATGTGACTAGCTTAGGATGCTCAGGTCAATCCAATGCAACCGCTACTCTTTCTATAAGCGGAGGAATACCTCCGTACGTGGTATCGTGGCCGGATGGTGATACTGCATTGATAAAAGATAATTTAAGTGTAGGTGATTATCTGGTTGTTGCTTTTGATGATGTGGGATGTTCCGATTCGGTTCACGTCACGGTATCAGCAACGATTAATGTCCAACCTAATTTAATAGGCATTGATGAATCTGAGCCTGGGGCTGGAGACGGCCTTGCTTACATCAATCCGACAGGGGGAACACCACCCTATTTAGTTACCTGGAGCAATGGGACGGTAGGCGATACAATATCCGGATTAGATCCAGGAACCTACTTTGTAATAGTGGGAGATAACTCTGGCTGTTTAATATCCGACACCGTAGTTATTCAGCCAGGCGTATGTGATCTGACCATAACAACCGAAAAAACTGATTTGGTTTGTAATGGAGATAACAATGGTAGCGCCACGGTAACTGTCGCAGACATCGGAAGCGTTAAATCATTTCAGTGGTCTAATGGTGACACCACCCAATCATTAAATAATCAAACCGCTGGTATCTATACTATTCAAGTAATTGACACTATCGGCTGTGTTGGAAAAGATACTATCATAATTTCTGAACCTGAAGAATTAGTCATTGAGTTGCAATCCTTAAGGTCAGCAAGTTGTAGTTTGCTGGGATCAGCCATTGTCAGGGTTTCAGGTGGGACCAGCCCCCACACCATCAATTGGTCTAATGGTAGTGTAGGTGATACAGTAATCGACTTGTCTGCAGGTGATTTCACGGCAATAGTTACTGATCAAAATCAATGTTCCGCCAGTTTAGATATTACCGTTTCCAGTATCGATAACACACCGCCTATTTTACAACGTAGTGAGTATACCTTGTATCTTGATGCAGATGGCACTGCTAGCTTATCAGAAGTATCACCTGACAGTATCCTTTTTGATGAATGTGCGATTGATTCTGTATGGTATTCGGTGGATAATTATAATTGTGCTAGTCCACCTACTGCTGTAGCGGTTCAAGCTTGGGATGAAGAAGGCAACATGCTTAATGCGGCTATATTGGTAAACGTTTTAGACACAATCCCACCAAAAGCGCCTATACTGGAACCGTTGATTATTTCGGGATGTGATACCGTCTATTACGATATGCCATTGTTTACTGATAATTGTGGTTTGGATACCGTATTAATTATTTCAGGGCAACGTTCCGGAACGATCTTCCCAGATGGGGAAAACGAAATAATTTTTCAGGCCGTGGATATTTCAGGGAATGTATCAACGGTGACCCAATTGATCAGTATTGATGTGGACCTGGAATATATCGTTACATCGGACCACCCGATTTGTGCAGAAGACTCAACCGGTTCGATTGTTATTTTATCCGACCTGGATAAAAATTACTCTTTCCAATGGAATACTGGATTAATTGGCGACACACTAAAAAACATACCAGCAGGCAATTACAGTGTCTCCATAACCGATACCTCAGGATGTTCGGCCATCGAATCGGTTTCATTAATGGAAAGTCTTTTTGAAATACAAATTGATACAATTATTCCTTCAACTGAAGCATTATCGTCATCCGTAGAGGTAACGATACTAGGTGGTGCGGCTCCATTCACTTATGCTTGGATTTTTGGCGGCGATGTTATCGTCAGCACAGAAGAAGACCTTAGTAACATTAGTAATGGCTCTTACGAGCTTTGGGTGACTGATGGTAATGGATGCATGATCAAATCTGGTGATATTCAGGTTGAGTTGACCACTTCCATTCACCCGATCGAAGAATTGGGCGTGTCCATATTTCCAAACCCATTCAGCAATTATATTATCATTCAGTCGCCGGTTGTATTTGATGAAATTACCGTCATTAATACGCATGGACAAATAATTCGGTCGTTTTCTAATTATGAACGACTCATTCCAATCCCTTCTTTAGAAAGTGGCATTTACATTATTCAATTTAAGTTAGGTGGTACTTATTATTTTGGGAAGATTGTGAAGCGTTGACTAATAATCTGAGTATTATTTTTGGGTTTTTTGAAATTTAAGTGCTCCATTACTTGATTTTCTCATTAATGTAAAATACATTTGTCTTTTAGTAAATTATATTTTACTTAATGACAATTATAATTTACAAATAAAGTACTTTGGTAAACTTCATAAAACAATAGCTATGCGTACTGGAACCTTGCTGGATAGTGAACGTAAGTCTTTAAAAAAATTAACCAAATTTCAATTCCCTAACTATTTCAAGAAAATCGGGTTTACTTTAGCCATTATTTCATTTACTGTAATAATTCTCAATAAATTTGCTATAGATAATGCGGTAATAAAATCCATCGCCAAATACGGTATGTTGGTTGGACTACTGCTGGTATCTGTTTCACGTGAAAAGATTGAAGATGAATTGGTTATCCGTTTGAGAATGGAATCGTTCACTTTTGCTTTTATTGCCGGTGTAGTCTATGCGTTGTTGATTCCAATGATCGATTATACTGTAGATTTTCTGATCAAAGCTGAAGCGATATTTAAAGATACCGGTGACTTTCAAATCTTATGGATGCTGCTGGTCTGCCAGATCTGCTACTTTGAGTTACTCAAGAAAGTGAGATAATGAGAAATAGATTAAAAATCGAACGAGCCATTCTAGACATCACCCAGGATGAACTAGCTAAGAAAATAGGTGTCTCCCGACAAACAATCAATTCCATAGAAAAGAACCGGTACGTTCCTTCTACCGAACTAGCCCTTAAATTATCCAAAATATTTAATAAGCCAGTAAATGACTTTTTCTATTTGGACGAATAGTTGATTATCAACCAATTTTGATAGCGCACCTATTTGCAAAGTAATCTATATACCATTGAACGGTATAAACGTTTCACCGTACCGTTTTACTGCTGAACATTGGACTCACTTTTCTCCCATTCTGTTAAAAAGTGTTAAATATTTCCTCCCTTAAAACAAATCTAAAACATGTCTGTTTAAGGATTCGATGTATATACAATTAATGTATGCGTATTGAAGATGCTATAAAACAGAAAAGCTTTGAAAATGAGTTCCTGAAGTTAAATATTAATTTATTATTTACCTCATCCTGGTTGTTTAATCATTTAAAGCATTTCCTTGATCCTTTTAAGATTTCGTGGCAACAATTTAATATACTTCGAATATTGAAAGGGTCGCAACCAAAGCCTTTATCTTTGAAAGTTATTTCAGATCGAATGATCGATAAAACGTCAAATACCAGTCGGTTGATAGATAAACTGTTAAAGAAAGGGATGGTAGATCGAATACCTTGTCCAGAAGACCGCAGAAAAGTGGATATTCGTTTGACGGAAAAGGGGTTTGATATAGTCGTAGCATCCTCTAAAATTGTGGAAAGTAAAATGCAGATGTTATACACCAATATATCGGTTGAAGAAGCTGGAATTGTAAATGATCTGCTTGATAAACTTAGAAATTAAATTCTTTTTTAAATAAATAAAAAATTTTTGCAATGAGTAAATTATTCTATTCAATCTTCACTTTAGGTCTTTTTTTCTCCCTGAGTGCATTCGCGCATCCCGGCGATAGCGAAAAAGTAGTTATAAATTTAGAAAAAAGCACCGTTTCCTGGATGGGTAAAAAAGTAACTGGTAAACATGTAGGAGTTATCAACATTAAGGAGGCGTCTTTAGAAATGGAAGAGGGCCAACTATCCGGAGGTAGTTTTACAATCGACATGACTTCGATTAAAGTAACGGAAGAAGGAGGTTTCGTGGCGAAATTAGAAGGACATTTAAAGTCGGATGATTTTTTTGGTGTAGAAGCGCATCCAACTGCCAACTTTGTAATAACCAAAGTGGCTTCTTTAGGCACGCCAGGAGATTATAAAATTACCGGAAACTTAACAATTAAAGACATTACAAAGGAAATTAAATTTCAAGCAAATGTAGGTGAAGCATCTGCCACTGCTGAAATTACGATTGATCGATCTGATTTCAATGTTAGATATGGGTCTGGAAGTTTCTTTGACAATCTGGGTGATAAAACTATCTATGACGATTTTTACCTTACAGTAAATCTAGCATTAGGAGAATAATATAAATTCGTTTTCCATAAGTCTTATAAGGGTTCAGTTTTAATCAAGCTGGACCCTTTTTTCGTTCGATCAGATTCTAGCAAGTAATCGATCTACTTTTTTCCAATCAACCTTAGTTTTATCCCGAATTACTGCTTTTATAGCGCTTTTTTTTACCCTTGAATCAACATAAAGGATGACTTGTATCATTTCAGATTATTGGCAAACCTATTACATTGGTAGCGTATTGAAGGTAAACACACTTATTTATTGAACGCAAACCTAAATTATGAATCATGAAAAAAGTAATATTAATTATTGCTGCAGCATTGTTTTCGTTCAATGTTGCACTCAGCCAAATGCAGGGCATCCGCATTGGACCCAAAGCAGGAATTAATTTTGCCAATTTAAGTTATGACGAGTCTTATGATTTCCTCGAGACTAAGATGAAGATTAGTCATCATTTCGGAATCGTAGCTGAATTCCCCATCTTAGAACGTTTTAGCATTCAACCTGAATTACTATACGCGGACCAAGGTGAGAAGTATGAAATTAATGTGGAAGGCGAACTGGTAACCATGCGGACCAGACTTAATTACCTTAATCTACCCGTAATGGCAAAATATTATTTTGTCAAAGGTT
Source organism: Lewinellaceae bacterium (assembly GCA_024639065.1). Taxonomy (GTDB): domain Bacteria; phylum Bacteroidota; class Bacteroidia; order Chitinophagales; family Saprospiraceae; genus JAHEJC01. The sequence continues at coordinate 13,705 of JAHEJC010000128.1, forward strand.
TCAGCTTGGAAGCTGGCCCACAAGTCGGCATAGTACTTTACAGTAAAAGTGTTGATGATGACGGCGATAAAACAGATATCGAGGATATTAATCCATTTGATTTTGGATTAACTGCCGGCCTTGGTTACCAATTTGATGTTGGTTTATTTGTACAAGGACGTTATTATCGAGGACTCTTAAATGTCAATGATAGTGTCAACAAAGACGACTTCAAATATGTAAATGATATCTTTCAATTTTCTGTTGGATTTAAATTCTAGAGAATTAGAAAGCTTTATGCAAAGAGGCCTTCAAGTGGGCCTCTTTTTTAATTCTTGCAAGGTTCACTGAAATATCATATCAAAAAAACCATTTAATGGCAACGGAATTGAAACGTTGTTTATCTCTGTGGGAGATCGTTGTTTACGGAGTGGGTCTAATTCTCGGAGCAGGTATTTATGTATTAATTGGGCCTGCAGCAGGGTTGGCGGGGAATTTGCTTTGGCTCTCTTTTTTATTTGCGGCTATTGTTGCCGGACTTACTGCTTTGAGTTATGCAGAATTAAGCACTATTTTTCCAAAATCTGGTGCAGAGTTTTTGTACGTCAAGGCTGCCTTTGGATCTGAAGCCATTGCTTGGGTAATAGGTGTTTGCGCTTTAATTATTGGGATTTCGACTGCTAGTGCCGTAGCGGTAGGCTTTGCTCGTTATTTTGGTTTTTTCCTGATTTCCAATCCAATATTGGTAGCTATCATTCTAATCTTGCTTATGACCTTAATCAATTTTTGGGGCATTGAACAATCCGCTCGGTTCAACCTCTTGGCAACCATCATTGAAGTAAGTGGGCTCTTAATTATTATTGGAGTCGGTTTGTACCAACTAATCATCGGCCATTTAAGTGTACCAAATTATATGGAATTGCCATCTTTCGAAGCCGAAGGACTATCTCGATATATCCCGATTGCTTCTGCTGGTGCCTTAATATTCTTTGCGTATATCGGTTTTGAAGACATTGCAAATATTGCAGAAGAAGCAGAGGAACCATTAAAGGTTTTACCCAAAGCTTTTATGTACTCATTGATTATTTCTACCGCTTTATATGTGCTAGTTGCACTGGTAGTAGTTGCAGTGATACCATCAACTGAACTCTCACTATCCAGCCAACCATTGTCTGCAGTTATGGAAAAATTAATTGGTGGTTTATCCGATAATCTAATTGCGCTCGTTGCTCTTTTTGCTACAGCGAATACGGTATTAATCACGCTTATAGTAGCTGCTCGCATGTTATATGGCATGGCCCAGGCCGGATCAATCCCTGCACCATTTGGCAAAATTCATTCTCGCAGACAAACTCCATGGTTTGCCATTATTATCGTTGGTTTTTTAGCTTTAACCTTTTTAGGTTTTAAGAAAATTGAAGTCCTGGCATCCATCACGGATGTGGGTGTTTTCGTGCTTTTCTTTTTTGTGAATGTGAGTAACATATTATTGAGGTATAAACAACCGCAAACAGACCGACCATGGCGAACACCTTTT
>JAHEJC010000513.1 GCA_024639065.1 Lewinellaceae bacterium
CCAAAAGTCTGGCGTTGAAATTTCCTGCTTGCTTTATGGATAGCCGCAAGGTGACATATGAATCAGCTGGATTGGGTGTAAGAGCAATCGAAGCATGATTAGCTAACTCATAATCTTGAACACTGGTCACTGCATCACATGCGTCCCCTACTCCATCTCCATTGGCATCCAATTGTTCCGGATTGGCGAGCAGTGCACAGTTATCCAGGTGATTAGCCAAACCATCTCCGTCTACATCATCATCACAAGGATCACCAATACCGTCTCCATCTAAATCATTTTGACCAGCATTATTATTGAATGGACAATTGTCCTGACTGTTCATAATTAAATCGCCATCTGAATCTGCAAATGGTTCACATATATCACCAATTCCATTTGAATCCAGATCCATTTGATTTTCATTCATTGTGAAAATGCAATTATCCTGACTATTGGGTATTTTATCTCCATCTAAATCATCATCACAAACATCACCTATCTTATCACCATCTGTATCAGCTTGATCAGGATTTGCGGCCAATGGGCAATTATCCTGATCATCAGAAATGCCGTCTTCATCTTGATCCACTATCACTACTCCTCCTTCATTTTGAACCGTAAACTGCCATCGAATCGTATCCAAAATGGGATTGTCATTGCGGTCGCTCAACCGATCGATGCGTACTTCTATCAGTTCTCCTTCATGACTTTTAGCATTCCATAACGGTCTGACAATAACCAAATCATCTGCGCATCCAGCTTCTACCGGATAGGTTATTCCAGTGGACAAACTTTTAAAAGAAACATGCCCTGCTGAAAAGGAGAAACAGTCAATCAACTCATTCATACGCACGGCTATCTTATCTCCAGGTTGTAATCTGGAATCGGCAGGTTCAGGAAGGCCAAATACTTCAGGCCCTTCCCGATCAATAATACCGTTTATAATTCGAGAATAGACACTGCCTTCTGCATAGTCAGCACGCAACCGAATATCGTATAACCCATCAATAACCTCATCTACATTCCATAAATCCATATGACCAGCGGTAGATTCAGATAGATCAGCAGGAAGCCATTCTTGTCCAATATGCCAGGCACTGCTTCCTTTGGGTGCAAACTGGAGCTGGACTTTATTAAGTTGGGCTATATCATAACCAGTAAACCGGATAAAAAAGTTGTTCTCATTCTCACTATTAATGGTCCAGAGTGCATTCGGCTTGATAAGCGTAATTGGCGGAAAAGAATTTTGGAAACTGGCCGTTAAGCTGACTGTATCGGCTATAGCTTTATCTTCACATCCTGATTCTAGTACAAACTGCAGGTTGGGGTAATCAAAAGCAGTGGGACCTCGACTTACAGTAACCGTTGCACCACGTTGAGAAAAAGGACTGATAGTATAAGGTACTGACGATTGAACCTGGCTTCCACCTACGGTGATTTCTGCGCCATCTGGATTACTCTCCTGCAAAAACCTGAGCAGATAGGTTCGCGCTTCTTCACTTTGGCTGATATTTCCTAATCCTAATTCAAATACGGCAGAACCATCCGAAGGGACATTGTCTATTCTCAACGGATCAGATTGTAATTGCACGGCTTCCCGAGGTTGAGTTCCAGATTCCCAGGGACAACTACTTCGACCACTAACTAATTCAAATACAGGCGTGCCATAAACCAGATCTTCTTTAATATTTACACTAAAAAAATCTCCGGGATCATCATCATTCAATACATATCCGGTGGTCGTTGACTTAATATTGCTTGCTTTGGAGGAGCTGCCTGATACCATATTCATCTTCACCTTAACCTTTCCAGAAAACCCGGAACCTGAAAGTTCAAAACCTCCTCCAATCGCCACTGATTCGTCAAGAAATGTGCTCATTTCAATAAATGAAGTACCGATCGAATCACTGGTCGAGGAGGACTGAAAATTGGTTCCAGCACTAAAGGATCGGTTTTCAATAAAGCTGGCCTGTTTTTTATTTTTTCGATTATTCTCCAGCACTTGTTGCCAAACCGAAATCTGATTCTCATAAATCTGAGCTGAATCCGATGCATTGGCCTTATAAAGATCGCGTATCTGACTCAATTGTGGAATTAAGGAGTTTCGAATATGATCCTCGGTATAAATAAAAGTGGTGTTAAATCCATCATTCCCCATAATCATACTCGTCGACAGGACCAGCTCACAGGATTTGTCGTCCAGTGAAAGGACATCCGTCAATGCATAGATCAAATTCATCGCCGCTCCTAAGAACACATCACCTTCTTCACCAGTGATCGATTCATTGTTGGAAGTCGAGAAGAATTCTTTACTATGAGTACGCACGATCCACTCATTATCGGTTACTTGTCTTTTGCCAAATTCTATTGAGCCCCCTATGGTACCCCACACTACGGTTTCTGTACTCAGTGCTGCTCCAGTTTCAAATCGGGTTCCTAGTTTGATTTCGGCCGATACATCTACGCTGGAATCACCCTGAGCAAAAAACCGCATGCTGGTTTCAGCGATCTGATTTTCTTCAAAAAAGCTGTAGCTGGCATCTCCAGGAGGATCATGCAATACCATAAATGGAACTTCCGGCATGACAGTAGTAAATGTCTGTTCCCTAGGCCTTATCCCGGTTACAATTAAGGGCATAGACCAATTGGTAATTTCTTCATCTACAAAAGCGGTAATTTGCAATGTTTTTTGATGTGGTGCAACTAGATTGGGCTCTCCAGGATTGAGACGATAATTGGCTATACCACCATCTAACTGTATCGTATCTGGTTTATTGGCTTTATCACCTACTTCATCCGTCACAATGATGTACCCACTTTGTACCGGGCAGTTCTCATCACCGAAGGATTCTCTGACTTCAATTTCCAAAAACATCGACTGCTCTTGCTGGACTATAAGCTGTTCTATACCTGTGCACTTTGGGCCAGGCAAGCCAAATACACTTATTTCCGGAGGTTGTCGGTAGACAAAATTCAAGGTCATACTATCCTGAATCAAGTCCACAATTTCTGTGTTGAAATACTCCAGTATTGCTTCAGGATCAATGGTTAAACTTGGTTCTACCTCGATCCCTATTATTTCTACTTCATATTCTCTGGCAGGTAATTGGATTGCATAATTGCCTTCCAAGTCAGTCATAATGGTGGTATCTATACAGATTTGATTATCGGCGGCATAGATGCGGAGCGTGGACTGACCAATATTAATGTCGCAACCTCCCTTAATGGAACCAGACAATTGATTGGTTGAAGAATCATTAAAATTAAATCCTGAAGTATCCCTATCTATTAATATTTCAAAGTTTGCTGGTTCAAATTCGTGATCGAGCAAATGAGGTGAAACGCTATACGTACCACTTTCTTCTACACTGAGGAAATAAAATCCATTAGGATCAGTCTTGACCCCTTTATATAATCCATCTATCCATAGCTCAACATTCTCCACACCGCACTCCATTCCAGCTAAACGTTGAGTTATTCGCCCACTTACAACAAAAGCGGTGGTGTCTTTAAAGTCCAGCGTTATGTTTGGAAATTCCAACTCTAAAATCTGTCCATCATAGAAGCCAGGATCAAAACCATGATTCACCTTGAAGGGTTCGACCCTGAAAGAGGCTTCTTGATGGTAATATATTTGTCTTATGGTATATTGCCCATTGGTATTGGTCGTGTCACAGAAAGTAGCACCAGCAGCCATTTGGGGTATATCGTTTTCTAATATGGCACAAACCCGGGCATTTGCAATAGGTAACTGACTCAAAGGTGTTTTGATTTCTCCAATGATGCGGCCATTGGCCAAGGAAGCGCCTGAGGTAGTTATACTAAATTCCTGGTCGCTTTTGGTCCAACTTACTTCATATTCGTACTTAAATCCAGGAATCAGACCAGCGTCGCTATCACTAAATATGGTATCCGCAGATGAGTTGATATTAACCGTACCGAGTTGTTCTCCATTTCGTTTTATGATTACTTCATCTGTAGTCAGTGACAAGTCATCCCAGGTCACGGTCACTTTTTTAGACAAGTTGTTGGTGGCTCTGGCCATTCTGGGACGTGTATATCCGATACGGTTAATCCCGGAGGAAGTATGCCCGCCCC
>JAHEJC010000514.1 GCA_024639065.1 Lewinellaceae bacterium
TGGTACTATAAAATTATGCAAAAAATCGCTCCACATAAAATTGACCAGCCTATTTCTTCATTCATTCTTCTGCAAGAGATACCCATGGAATATAAGTCATATAAAAAAAAGTGTTGCAAGAAATTTAAGAAAGGGAAACAGTGTGGTCGATGTCCTAAACTCGCCTAGATCAATAGGTCTTTATCAATATTGTCAACCTTATGTTAAGCTGTCTGACCAATTCATGAAATGGATTGCAATCATACCTAAAACGCCTATCACTATTAAATAATAAAGAGTTGGGATTATGGTCTTTCTCAGCACCAAGCCTTCCTTACCTAAAATACCCACGGTAGCTGAAGCAGCTACCACATTATGAATTGCTATCATATTTCCAGCGGCAGCTCCCACTGCCTGAAGCGCCACGATTATAGAGGTAGGCATTAATAATTTTTCAGCAACACCGAATTGAAAAAGACCAAACATAAGATTGCTGACTGTATTACTACCTGCAATGAATGCTCCCAAGGCGCCAATAGAAGGTGCGACTAGTGGATAAATTTGACCGACATTTTCAGCTACCCATTCCGCCATTGCAATAGGCATTCCCGGCAGATCATTTGGATTGATTCCTGAGTTGATATAGATACGCACCATAGGGACGGTAAACATAAGCACAAACCCAGCACCTAATAACATCTTCGCACTATCCGCAAAGGCCATAAGGACTTTTGTCCGATTCATTTTATGCATAAAAACCGTAATGATGCCAACTATTAGTAAGATGGTTCCAGGTAAATATAGTGGAGTGCTTGAAGCAGAAATGCTCGTATTGAATATATCATCCCAGTGTACTTTTATTCCGCTCAACCATTCCTTAATAGGGAGTTGTGGTAAACGACTTATAACTAATAATCCAGCGAGAAACACATAAGGTGCCCAAGATTTAGCCAATGATAATGCCTCCTCCTTAACTTCATCAACATGCACGTCCAATGTGCCAAACCAATGTTTTGGCCACACACTTTCTGCTTCAAAGTCCCAAGTGTTTTTAGGAATTAAAAATCCTCTTTTTGCCGCACTCACTACGATTAACATCCCCACTAATGATCCCAACAAGGATGGAAATTCCGGACCTAGGAAAACACCAGTCAATACATAAGGTATGGTAAAGCATAATCCTCCGAATAAAGCAAATGGAAAAATCGCTAACCCTTCTTTCCAGGATTTATTTTTACCAAAATAACGGGTAAGCATCATAATCATTAAAGTAGGTATTAGGGTCCCGGCTATGGCATGAAGCACCGCCGAATTAGCAGCTACTACGTATAAATAATCTAAGAAGGTCATGTTGATCGCTGCCAACCGACTCGTGAGATCGGGATTTTCCAAACCACCTCGGATTCCGACTAGAATCGGTGTACCAACTGCTCCAAAAGTAACAGCTGTGCTTTGGACCATCATGCCCAACATGACAGCTGCCAAAGCTGGAAATCCAAGAGCAACCAGCAAAGGAGCGACGATAGCTGCAGGGGTTCCAAATCCCGCAGCGCCCTCGATAAAGGATCCAAATAACCAAACGATAATTATGACTTGCACGCGTCGGTCTGGACTGATATCTGAGAATCCCTTACGTATAACACTGATACCTCCTGAATACTTAAGCAAATTTAGCAACAGGATAGCACCAAAGATGATATATAAAATGTCAAAGGTGATAAACAATCCTTGTATGGCTGAAGCCAGGAGGCTAATCATATTTATGTCCCACCCAAAATAAGCTGTCAAAACGGTTGCTATAAAAGAAATAGGCATAGCGATGCGGGCTGGTACACGAAAACCCACCAATAAAACGCCAGCCAAAAAGATAGGTGTTACAGCCAGAAGGGCTAGTAGAGATAAAGACATAAAATTAATCGTTTTGTCCCTGGTGAATTAAATATAGAGAATGATTCTGTGATTTATTTATTCCATTGAATAAAAACCGCTTTTAAACCTCTCTATTAGCATTTTTTGAGAAAAAATGACAAGTGACTAGACTGATCATGGAAAACGTATTAATAGGTGTTTATTACTTCAGTTTTTATCCTTAATACATCGCACCGAAAATCCTCTTTTAAAACTCTCATCATATAAAAATAACTCTCCATCAGAGCGATTCAGTTTAGCACTCCAAGCACTGGAAGAAAATAATTGTGTACTACTCCACCATTTGCCAATTTCACCGAGATCTTCAAAATCACCCGCCACTTGCCGAACCCCTCCTGGTAGACCTGTAAAACCCGTCTCATCCGTTGCTTGGCCATTTGGAGGGTTCCAATGATCAAACCCTGCTTCTTTCAAATTACCTTGTAGCCCAGCACAACTAGCTGCAGTTGCATAGTCTTCCAATATCTTCCAATCATCAAAAGAAGGCACGTGCCAGTTAGTTGGACAAAGTCCACTTGAATCGGTAACTGCATACCAATTGTAGAGCTTACCGTAAGTAACCTCAAACGCACTATCAAGGTCATACCAAGACCAGGCTCCGGTATTTAAATTTTGCCATTGAGAATAGCTTAAGATTTGCGGGATGATACTTCCATCTTGGTATTTGTGGGTACGCAAATTTTCTGCCATCCAGGTTTGGCTTCCAATCTTCACGGTAAGGTAGGTATTACCACAAGTATCCTTTACTTCTCCCGTGTGATTTATAGGGGAAAGCGGTACCCATTTTACACCATTATAACCTTCAAAAATTGATCCGGTCCAGCGGATCGTACCTGGTTCTGGATCGGGATGCTGAGAATCACCAATTTTTATTGCTCCATCTACATCAAATAGATTGTCTTGAGCAGCTGCGGGAAGGTGCAATACCAAGGCACATGAAATGATTAATAGTGTTTTTTGCAAATTCATGATATTAATATTTTATGCATCGTACAGAATTACCAGCCGTATGAAAATGAAATGAAGTTTCAAAAGTTCCCGTATCATGCAGTGCTTGATATGAAATTGCCAAAGCCCCAAAACAGCAATCATTTGAACTCCACCAACTACCTGTTTTTCCTAACTCGAGGAATGTGGCTATTTGGTTTCTCAATCCACCCGGCCTGGCAGTGAAATTGCTTTTGTTATTTGCATAGGTATTAGGTTCACTCCAATGGTCAAATCCGCTTTCCTTTAATGCAGCACCAGCATTATTATCATTTCCCACAATATCAGCTAATAGGTTCCAATCAGAAGCTGAAGGAACATGCCATCCGGAAGGGCATATTGCATTATTTTTTACGGCATGCCAATTGTAAAGTTTTCCATAATCCGAATCATAAATACTGTCGTTATTGAACCAGCACCAAGCAGGTTCTTCAGTATTGGTCCAACTTACACTATCCATAATTTGAGAAATGACCGTCCCATTTTGAAAATGGGTGGTTCTTAGATTCTCGACCATCCATTCCTGATTCCCAATTTGCACAGAGTGATACTCATTTCCATCGATATCCGTTATAACCGAAGCTATTTGAAATTCGGTGAGCGGTAACCAATTATTTCCAGTCCAACCTTCAAAATTTAATCCTGTCCACCGGATGGTACCGGCTGCTGGGATTTCAGTTAAAGTGTTACCCAGCTTCAAGGATCCTTCAATGATAACGATTTGGGAGGTTTGAGCATGGCTATCAGAAAATATCCAAAGGCAACAGATATAAATACACAAATGTTTTTGAAAGATTGCCATAATAAGCCTATTTACTTCATCCGAAAAATCATGGTTGATCATCCTATCCACAAGACATTTCAAATTTAAATAACAAAGGCAACCATGGTTATAACTAAGGATCCAAATAGTAACATCATAGTTCCAGAAGTGCGAATACAGAAATTATTGCCTCAAGATCTAACCAATAACTAATGATAGTTTGCATTCAAGTGATGCCACAGATATTCAATCCTAGCAATTATCGAAAGGGAATACTAAAGGATCACGTTAGGTGGGCACTGTCCGACACAGATAGGTTGAGATCTTAATCGTCAGTTCAGTCAGGAATTGAGAGGAAGCAATGCTAATTAAAGAGTAAAGGGTTGTAGGAAAGTTTAAAGGACCTAGAAAAAGTGAAAAA
>JAHEJC010000515.1 GCA_024639065.1 Lewinellaceae bacterium
CGCCAGATGCCAATGAATCATATTTCCCTTCAAATTTCATATAATGATAACCTTGATCGCCAGGTATTGGCCATTCCATGTTGATATTGGTGGTCGTGTTCGGCAATCCTCCATCTATATTTGTGGCTTCATCTAAACCATAAACAAAATCAAGCTTAACGTATTTACCTTGAGGGATCTCTACATAAGTTACTTGCTCAGTCTCAGGCACACCTGCTTCCCTGTAGTGCACTCCGGGTAGTGAAATGATGGTTCCATTTTCCGCGGTCAGCTCCATTTCTGAGATATAGTACTTCAATCGGGTAACACTATATGGATGTCCAGCAGGGGATAGATAATCAAATTGATTGAAAGCCAACGCTTTTCCTTGAACTACATGATCAAAAATAAAAGTGATTTGACCCGTTTGATCCTCTTTCTGGCATGCACTTAAAGAGATTAGCAGACCTAACAAAGTGATCAAAAAAGAATATTGAATCATTTTTTTCATTTCATTTAATTTTTAGGTTTGTTCCTATATAATAAGGTCAAAGAAATGAACTTTGATGCCGAATATCAGTGATCCAGATCACCATACGGCATAATTTTAATCCTTCGCCTGCTTAAGTAGGTAAAAAGTGGTAAATGAAATTTAACAAAGTGGTATAACTTACATATCATCAGCTGTTTATATAGTAATAGCTTAGCGATAATGCTAATCCAAAAACGGTTTTAAAAAAGTGAATGCATCTTCAACGTTCGGGTCATTCCGAAGTTCCTTAAACATGGGGAACAATTTAAAATAATAAGAATCTTCTATTAAAAACCATTCATATACTTTTTCCATATTACCCATACCCAGATAAACACAGGCAATTTGCGAGGGTGATAGGTAGGTATGTTCGTATTTTTCCAATAAATAATTGAGTACTTTTTGGGCATTGAGGGTGTCACCTTTGAGTCCATAGGCATAGCCTAAAACCCAATTCACATGTAAGGTATCAGCTGATCTAGACATAAAGGTCTGAATGGCTGCATCCAATTCACCTTGCATAGTCAAAGCGAGCCCTTTCGCCCACAATAATATATTCGATTGTGGGTAATCAATGAGAAAAGAGTCTGCCAGTGTAATGGCCTTATCATAAAGGTCTGCTCCTGCATAAAAGAAAACGAAGTTAGCCTTCATGGTAGGGCTAAAAGGATTAATGCTAAGTGCAATTTTTCCATAGTCCTGGGCTAGATCAAAATTACCCATCATATTGTGGATAAGTCCCAGATACATATATGGCCATTCATTAGAAGGGTCTATTTCTATGGCTTTTTGTAATTTCCTTTCGGCCAGCACAATATTGTTTGAATTCAAATATATTGTTCCCATTACTTGGTTTGTTTCGGCGAGCGTGGAATCAAGCTTATAGGCTTTTTCTGCAATAGGCTTCGCTTTTTCTAAAGCCTTTGCAACCGATTTATAACCAAATCCCGCACCCATCATTTGTAGCTCTGCTAAGCCAGCGTATGCCTGGGCCAAAGAACTATCTTCCTGGATTGCTTTTTGAAAATGATCGGCGCTTTTCATCAGATATTCTGGTAAACTTCCTTTTAGCAAATAGGATTTGCCCATCAAATAAAATTTATAAGCTTCCAGGTTATCTGTGGCAACTTTGGCTAATTTTGATTGCTCTGCTGGAATTAATTTGATCTTAAGCAGGTCAATTACGGTCCGGGCTATTTCATTCTGAACATTAATAAAATCTTGACGTAATTCACCTTGATAGTTGATCGGTTGAATCAGTTGATCATGTTGGGCATCGATCAACGATAAGTTTAAGTTGATGAGGTTTTCTTGCTGCCGGAAACTTCCTTCCAGGATGTGGGTTACATCCAGCTTGTCCGCAATTTCTTTAGCTGACCAGTTTTTATCCTTTAAGAACTTGGCCGACGACCGCGATCTTACATTCAAATTGTGTATGCCGGATAATTTAGAATGGATCTCATCAGCAATACCCAAACCGAAAGAGGTTTGTTCAATATTGGGACTTTGGTCCTCAAAAGGTAAAATCAGAATTGAGTAATTTTGATCATTTTTGGCCACACGATCTCCTAATTGCTTGATTACCAAAAATGTGAGCATTCCAAGGATTAGGATTGCTCCAATCCATTTTATCCATTTGGTTGATGGGCGAGAGGATTGATGCGTTCTACTGGAATAACTAGTCACCTCAACCCGATGAATCTTGACAGGATGATCTACGTTTTTCAGCTGACGCGTTCCAATCTCTTCAAATTCAAAATTTGGTTTGTTTTTCGCAGCTTGAAACACCGCTTCTGATACTAAGATCTGCCCTGCTTCAGCCTCCGATTGGATGCGGCTGGCAATATTGATGCCGTCTCCTAAATAATTACCATCTTTAAAATAGATCTCACCTAAGTGAATACCAATTCGTAAAGGGACGACAGGAGATTCAGTCATTTTCTGCTGGATTTTACCAGCAGCCTCAATGGCATTGGTTACACTGGAAAAGGTAGAAAGGCTGCCATCTCCATAGTAGTTTAAAACAGTACCTCCATACTCCTTGGCGCAGTTGTTTACTGCCTTTTCGTGCCTTTGGACTTGGATTAAAGCTTTTTGTTCATCTACCTGGGTGGTAGACGTGTATCCAGCTATATCGGTAAAGACAATGGCTGCAAGTTGATGATCAGATGATTTCATTTCATTAGGTGACCTATATAATGAACTTATTATGCATAAAATGCAATGATAAAGATCATTCAATGATTTGATTATTCAAGGAAGGACCCACCCCCAGCCCCTCCCTTTAAAGGGAGGGCGTAAGTCGATGAACAATAAAAACGAAATCTGGTCTCCCTTTTCAAGGGAGGAAACAAGGGTGTACCTTTCACGGGAGATTAGGTGGTGCTTAAACTATTTCTTCAGAAAATTGTAATTAATTCAAATTAATAATGCCATGAAATCAATATTACACAAAGCCAACACCAGAGGACATGCCAACCATGGTTGGCTGAATTCACATCATACTTTTAGTTTTGCAAATTATCGGAATCCGCAACGTATGAATTTTGGAGTATTGCGTGTTTTAAACGATGATGTGGTTGCACCAGGAAAAGGCTTTGGTACGCATCCTCATGACAATATGGAAATTATTTCCATCCCTTTGGAAGGTGATTTGGAACACAAAGATAGCATGGGCAATACTACGGTTATTCGCAAAGGTGATGTTCAGGTTATGAGCGCTGGGACAGGGATTTATCATAGCGAGTATAATAAAAATCAGGATCAGGAAGTGCATTTTTTACAGATTTGGATGTTTCCAAATCAACAGAATGTCGAGCCTAGATATGATCAAATCACCTTGGCCAACAGCGTATCAAAGAATACCTTACAACAAGTACTTTCCCCAAATGCAGATGATGCTGGCGTTTGGGTACATCAAAACGCCTGGTTCCATATTGGTGAGTTCGAACCAGGGTATGAACTGAATTATGTATTGAAGCAGACTGAAAATGGTGTATATACATTTGTACTCGAGGGAGCCGTCAACATAAATAAGCAGTTATTAAATAAACGAGACGGATACGGGGTGTGGGATACGAATCAGATCGCCATTAAAGCCCATAGTCAGTGTCGAATACTCATGATGGAGGTACCAATGGAACTAACCATTTAGGCTAATCCACTCGATAAGTATTTAAGAAGTCTAATGATTTAATATTTTAAATTTTAAATATTGAATTAGTATGAATATTAAGCATAAGTGGTTGTGCGAATCATTCCTTTCATCTTTTTGCTGTAGAGTTAAATAGACTGCGATATCAAGGAAAAGAATGGCAGCGAATATTTTTGTTGCTGGTTATTCATTTGGTCATTTCATCGATTCCACATTTACTATGTAGGTTGTAAACTAATACTTCTAGCAAGTCCAGCTAGTCTCCAAAAGTGATATTTTTTACTTTTTTAATATTGTACTTTTGCTTGCTATGGGTAAGTTAGTCAATAATAAATTGTTCCTAGTATTTAGTAGTTGAATAGGAATTCAATAGTTGGATTTCAGAAAAAAACCTATCTTAAACCATGTTTAAT
>JAHEJC010000129.1 GCA_024639065.1 Lewinellaceae bacterium
CTTTTTCCCATTTTTCCTGCAGTTTGGAGCTAAACAAAGGTTGTTCTTCATTAAATGAAATAGAATCTAATATTTTTAAGTTTTTTAAGTTTAAAGTCGATTTAGAATCGGGTTCTTCCAAGATTGAATTGTCTATGAGGCGCGAAGAAAGGGGCCTTGTACTATTGTATTCATCATCGATCAACAACTGATCGGCCACTTTGACCAGTGCTGCTTGTACATTACCATCAAACGATTTTTCATTCTCTTCAACAGCAAGTTTAATCCAATAGGACTGAATGAAGATACTGCCAAGCAATGCTGTAGTCATCAAAACAATAATTATCCAAATCTTCTGCTGATTCATTTGCTAGTAAACTAATTGAATGTACCGAAAGAACGAAACAAAATAATTAAATATTAACAATAGTTAAAATAGAATCTTCGGCTTACAAATTTAATTGGACCTCGGCAAATGTGCTATCATTTAACGATCCTTTAACCCTATTTAAAGCTGTACTATTAATTCAATGATATTCTTACGGTCAATCCTCCTCGCACCGATGTTATTGGATAAGACAAGGAAGTATAGGGTACGGTTCTTTGATAATCGACAAATAGTCTTAGATTTAAATTATCGCTGGCCTGGTAATCAACCGATGGATTGATACTGATTGATCTCAATCCTCTGGTTGGTTCATTTTGACTTTGATCAAAGATGTGATTGATGGTGATATCATCTCTCAAGGTATAATCAAATGTGAAAGTAAGATCATTTCCTCTAGATTGTCTCGGTTGATTATTTAATTGGGTATTTTGATCTTGATCATCCTGTGTACTTCGCTGACGGGTGGTTTTTCTTTTCTTTTTATTTCCAGTCAGGAATCCAATATTTACGTTTTGCATGGTATATCCAATTCCCAAAGTGGTAGAGGTGCTATTAGCTTCAATTACCTGGTAATCGGTCAAATTGAGCGCCACATTTCTAGACTTTGCATAATCATATCTAGCACTAAGTCCATTCTTGGCTTTTAAATCAATACCTATTAGTGGAGCAAATTGTTCGGTAATTACCACCGATGGTATTTCAAATCTTGAATAATAATTAGAGGTCAGGGGGTTCAAATTTTGACTTCCAAAGGGATCATCGAATGCATAATCAATGTCCGTATTGTAAGAGCTAACGGTGAGAGTGGATTGATACCCATGGGTTAAGCTAAAGCTTGCAATAAAATCGGTAAACCAAGGGAGCTTTTGTAAACCATTATAAGTCACCTGCCAATTCGGTTTTGGCAGTATATCAAATACATCCGTTTTAATAGCATTGGCGTCCTCACCATTATAAACCGCTATGAAGGAAGGTATCAATACATCTGTTTGGTATCGACCATATCCTTCAGTGTAATCAGCTCCATCCTTTGCATGGGTACCACTGCCCAATCTGCCAGACATAACGGATCGGGTAGATTCCAAATCCATAAAACGGGGAATAATTTCTTCCTGAAAATTATCCTGAAAGATTGCATTTAAAGACAAGTAGGAGACCGTAAAAGTTCCAACGTCCCTTGGAACTTGATGAACAAAATTGAAAGCACCATAATCACAATTTCTAAAAAATTGAGAGTGATTCTCCTGATAGTTTCTATTGGCATTTACATCAATTTTAAAGTCCGTAAATGGTTCTATAGTAACTTGTGCATCTAACCGTTGTGTTTTGTTACGAATAACTTCATCATTAAGAAATGGTGAGTTTGAAATCCATCCCTTCTGGCCTATTTCATTAAGCCAATCATCAGAAGGATGCCATCCGAGCGCATATTTCCAACCAGGTGCTTCAAATCCTTTACTCAACCCAAGCAATTCAGGTGTGGGTGTAAAACCTGGCACCACTGAATTGAGATTTTCTTGATAAGTAAACTTAGCTCTTCTTAAAGCCATTAAAGGACGAATCAGTATTTTTTCAATTGCAGTTACCTCCCGATCTTTCTTTTCTTTCTTTTTGTCATCTTTTTTATCATCGTTCCCTCTTTGAGCATTAGCGCCTGCAGGTCTCCTAATGCTCGTGCGACGATTGGTCTTCTTTCCATTAATTTTACTAAGATAATCCCATTTATTGTAAAGGCCTTCAAAGTTTAGATCCGCTGTCAGGTTTCTGGTCTGACTATTTTGCAAAATATTACCTAGTGAATCAACGTTTAAAGCCCTTGCAGTCCATGAGTACGAATTACTCACTTGTGCACGTACATTTATCCAATCCAATATCGGAAAACTACGAGTAGGCAGGTTGTAACTAACATTAATATTATGGCTGTAGTTCTTATTTCTACCTAGCTGTTTTAAATTTGTCCAAATTGAATCATTGCGTACTTTTGGATCAATACGAACTAGTTCAAATCGATCCAAATATTCATCCGGCTCGTCGATAACTGCATTGTTTTCTGCGGAGAAATTAACTTTCAAAGACTTGGTCAAATCCCATTGAAGCTGATATTCTCGATCCCATGTAAAGCGTTTGTTAAACCAGGTGCTAAACTGCGGTAATGAAAAGCGATACGTTTTTTCTCCAAAAGTCCTATTGAGTGATGTCCGAAAAGAAAACGAATTTGGGAGCGGATTAAAGTTTATATCCTTTATAAATTTCAATACTTTTGTATCTCCAATTAAATTTTTAAAAGGTTCGACATATTTGGCCCGCCGACTATAATTGTAGTCCAAAGAACCTCGATGATTTTTTATTACATCCTTCTTGATAATCGGATTATGATTATCTTTTTCAGAATAGATATAAGTAAGGCTGAAGTTGGATATATCCCACGGTTTAGGGCTTGATTGTGTATTTCTTTTTTCCTTACGGACATTTGTAAAATTGATGCTTTTAATAGTCGTTTGATCGATGGCCTGATTCTTGATTGAATCTCTGGCAAATGCGGTGGACGCATCATTGATTTTATCTTTAAGCCTTATGTCTTCATCATATGGATCAAATTGCGGCGTACTGGTTGAATTGGAAAATTGAGCATAAACTGGAATTCTCAATGTAGATTTTTCACCAAAGAATTTGTGTAAATCTATATTGGCGTTAATATCATATTCTACTAGTGATTCTTTAGCTCTGAAATCAACTTGTTGGTCGATGGCACCCCATCCAATGGTACTGAAATTACCAGCAAAAGAAACATTACCCAAGTCTGCTAACTGAAGATCGAGACGAGCCAGGCCTGCTACTCCTCCTTGTTCATTGATGCCGGTGACCCGCATTTCATTAACCCAAACTTCAGCACATATCGTTTGACCATCACCAATTTCTTCATTATTCATTAATCCGATCATCACACTGCGCACATTACCCAAATTTGGATTTCCTACGACAGTGATGGTGTTATTTTCATTATCCGGATCCAATATTGAGTACCTTCTTAGTGGATCTATATTACTACTATTGCGCTCAACCTTAGCGTTGATTAAATTTTGGAGGGCGAAATTAAATTCATTAGATGGAATCCAAACATTGTCTGCATCGTTTGAAGGCAAATTTGGATCGGACATAGTTATCGGGACTTCATATTCATAAAAATTATTCTTGAAATCACTACCTATTCTTACAAAAATACTAAGGTCTCCAGGGTCTACCTGGTCTTCTGATTCAGCATGCAC
Organism: Lewinellaceae bacterium; assembly: GCA_024639065.1. Taxonomy (GTDB): domain Bacteria; phylum Bacteroidota; class Bacteroidia; order Chitinophagales; family Saprospiraceae; genus JAHEJC01. The sequence goes on from JAHEJC010000129.1 coordinate 3,634, forward strand.
AAACATTTTAAACCGTTCATAGGTCCTTAGATCACGCTGAACATTTTTATATACTGCTTTAGAACAACCTTCAATCAACCCACAAACATTCAATGCCAAGGACTGCTCATTCTGTCTTAAATTTGGAAATGCTCCAATCAACTGTTCGCGCTGTACACCTTTAGGCACCAAGTAATTGAAAGGCTCCCTAGAACTATGTTCTTCGACATTAACTTCGTTTAGATCGAATGCTGAGTAGTCAACTAAATCACCAAAACAAAGATTTTGAGTATAACGACGCCATTGATTTCTTACAAATTCAAATACGCCAAACCTAAAAGTAATTCGCTCATCAAAGCCCTTTAAAAATAATCGCATAAATCGAATAGAACGGAACCCTTGAATTCCACCTATATTTTTATCAAATTGCTGGATAGGAATTTTAAACCGATACCAGGTACGCCCACCTGGCGCATCTACACGATCCGTGATAAACTCACTATCCATCAATCCTCCATTGGGATCGGGCTCGATAGGAATTTCATATTGATAATAGGACTCCGATTCACTAAGGGTATTGTCCCGATTGAGGTCCTCCGAGTCAGGAATATTAGTATAAGAAGAAATTCTGGTTTGATTTTGATCGGTGGCCTGACTATTTCCTTGGGTGTTGTTCCAAAATTTATAGCGATCCAATGCGCCATCACTACCGTCAAAAAAATCAGGATCATCAAAAAATGCAAAGTTATCTCCAGACGGATCATTCTGGATTCGAGCAAATGCTTGACGATCGGATAGACTATTAATGCTGGTCAGGTAGTCGCCAAATACTTCACGTTCCCCAACGTCATCCAGACCATCAAGTCCTACGTCTTGCAAAATTCTTACGGCCGGATCATTATCAAAAGCATTGGTCAATGGTTGAACTCTGGGTATTCGCCCCCAATTGGTTGTATCCGTTCTAGCAGTGCTTTGTGGTCGCGGTAATCCGTTCTCAAAAAATTTCCGTGAATCCTTCATGATGTCTTCGGAAATATTACCTAGGTTTAGGTAAAGTTTGCCACCTTTACTTATTCCGGGGTCGTCACATTTTTCCATAAATGGATCCAACAACCAAAATTCTATATATTCAATATTTGAAGCTTCAAAATCAGTGGTGTAGAGGCTTCTCATAATTCCTGCCCACCTCGTATCTGGTTCAGCTAATTCTCCATTGTCTTGTCTTAATCCAGCAGAATATTCAGTACCTCCGATTGGATCAAAATTGTAGGATCCCCTTTCACGCGGGTAATAGGTCAAATCAAAGGTGAATAAGGTATTGAAACCAGGTCTCCGGTCTCTTTCGGGAAATATTTCTTGTGGTGTAATTTGAGCCAAATAAGGATTTTGAGCATCACAACCAGCGCGGTCAACGCTGGGATCTATGCGGTACCAATTCATCTTAGCCCGATTTACTGCTGATATTTGATTATCGATAAATCGACCCTCAGGAAAAAGTGTAGTATCTCCTGGTACACTCGCCTGCACCCATGAATTATAGGGTGTCTTAAGGTCTAAACTATTGGTACTTCCTTCGAAATCATCTAAATAAACAACTCCACCTTTGTCGTTTCCTAAATTAATAGCTCTGGAGTGACCTGGTCTAAGGACAGCTGCCTCTGCTTGAAATGAGAGTGATGAAGGTGCTTTGGTCTGTATCAAAGGTAATGCATCTACAGCTTTAGTCAGCCAAGGGGCTTCATTCGTATAGTTAATGTCTAATCCATAAATTCCATTGTTGATTGGATCCTCTCCGATATTAACTTTTTCCGTGTAAGGTCTTTCAAATAATCTCATGACCGTACCACCAATGGTAAAATTGTCACGCACTTCATATTCAGCTCTAAGGCCTAGCATGGTCCGATTCTGAAATCCAAAGGTGTTGTTATCCTCATATTGAATGTCAATAGGGACTCCACTATTTTTAATGGATTCGTCCGTGATCTCCACCCTTCCTGTGTTGTAATCGACTCGATAGTGAACACCTTCTTGTAATACTTGAGCTCCGGCTTTAACGACTACCGAATTGTTGGCCACATTAAAAGACCGAAGCGAAACATCCGACCCGCCACCTGAAGACTTATATTCACCTCGAATTACAAAACGATTCAGTTCAGGAAACTCTCTAGCCAGTGTAATGGTGGAATCGTAGAGCATTTGAAAGGTAAACTGACTGGCAATGATTGAATCCCCAATTTGATTGGTCAATGAACTACCAAATGGTTCCAAGACTGGAAACATGATTCTCCCATTCTGAGGAAATATAGTTCTTCCTGGTACAAAATCAAAAATTCCATCCGGTTGAGGATCTCCATAAGTGTTTAGATTATCCAGGTTGAAAATCGTAATTAAGGGAACACTCTGAATCCCTTCAGCCGGCAGAAAACGTTTAAAACCTTTTCCTGGTTCATCATAAAATACATCCAATAGAAAATCCTCTTGATCAACTTGATAAGCTCCAATATTATAGAAGTTTTTCATCATCAGATCCCAGGTCGGTAAATCAATTCGTGGAGAAGTGGCTTTCAATAATTTGGTGTAAAGCACACTTAATGTATCCGGATCACCTGGCGTTTCGCTGGTCAACTCACCAACCTGGTAGGCTTGTCCTTTATATACATATTCGTAAGCGACGGCTAATACCTGATCTTGTCGCAAGTTAATATTTAATGAAATGAAACCTAGCTGGGGATCGTAGGTAAACTCCGAAGGAGTCAAGAGCCTAGCTCTGATTTTTTCAAAGTCTCGTACTTGTTCAAACTGAAAGCTGCTGCTTTGCAACGAGGCAACTGCGTTATCCAAGTTCCGGGCCATTGGATCATTTAAGATCGATTCATAAATGGTGTTGGATGTATTATCTGGCAAACTGATTCTTCCAGTGAAATCTTTGGGTGGATTGGCCAGCATTTGCCATCTATTAGGATCACGGTTGGTCATGCGGTCGGCTTCACCCAAATCAGCAATCGCCACAATGTCTCTAACATTCTGAGTTTCAAATCGCTCATTAGTAATCCAAACCTCCATTTTTGTAATGGTAAAGAGTGTACTTATCTGTGGAAGATTAGACAATGTCGATTCAAAGGTTTCCCGGTTAAAGTGGGAAAGAAAAAAGTGTCTATTCTCATCATATTGATCAGCTAAAACTTCAAATTCCGAAAGTTGCCCACCATCCTGTAACTGAATATTTTGAGCTTGTGACTTTTGCTGAGAAGCAACTCCGATCAGTTTAAGTCTCCCAAATTGTAGTTCGGTTTTCAAACCAAATAAGCTTTGGCTTCCCTGAATTAAACTACTTCTTAATGGTAAGTTTACATGCCCGGCTTCAATCTTTTTGATAATATCATCTTCACTGAATTGATCACTATCAAATGCTAGTTTCATTTGATTTTCAAAGTCAAAATTTGCTTGAGTATTGTAATTAAAATTTAAGTTTAACTTTTCACCAATTTTACCACTGGCGTTTAGATTGATATCCATATCAAAATCAAACCCGCCTTGACGTTGTTGTCTGGTGGTCAAAATTGGATTTTGTACATTTTGATAATCTCCACCAAAGGTGAGATCAATATTACCTTGTGGCTTTATCTCAACTTCATTTCCTCCAAAAAGTCGATCTATTAAACTAGTTGAAACATCTATATCTGCTATCGGGTCAGAGATTCCCGAACTGCTTCTCACTCCACTGGAGAGTCCTCCGAGTTGTTGAAAATAAGATTTTTGTTGTTCCTTATTTTTATAATCTGTATATTCTTCAAAAGTCATATAAGTAGGAGCCCTAAAATAATCGTCCCCAATCTTTTCCTTAATAACATACAAACCGGTCTCAGGATCGTAAGAGACTTCTTTTTGAATGATTTCAGGATCTTTCAGGTCAAAAGGATTCTTCTGAGGATCATTAATGAAATCACCTTTTCTATCTTTGGGCACCGTATCTTGCTGAGAAATCATGACATCAGCACTGAATGGATCTGGCACATTATAACTTGAATGACTATTCCAAGCCTTTCCCCATACAATAAAAATCCCCCAACAAAAACAAGTAAGTATATGCTTCATATTCAGACCACGGGATATATAGCCAATATTCAAATCAAAATGCGAATATAACTAACTTTTAATCTTTTACTTATGTATTTAAGTAATTAGTAATATGAATTATTTAATTTCCGGACAAAACTCTTAAAGATTCTTTAATCAGATCCTCCACCTTCCAATCTTGATCACCAGTTTTCATCAAATCATTGATACTTTTTTGGGCTTGTGATCTATTGAAACCTAGCGCTACTAAAGCAGATAACGCTTCCTCACGACTAGTATTGTCTTTTCCTGAGAATGTTAACACCTTGGTGGAGCTGATTTTACTAATCTTATCTTTTAAGTCTAGAATGATTCTTTTTGCGGTTTTGGGGCCAATCCCTTTGACAGAGCTAAATATCCTTTCATCTTCTGAAAGAATGGCTTGGGAAACTTGATCTGGAGTCAGGGATGAGAGTACCACTTGACCAGTACTGGGACCCACCCCCGATACAGATATTAAATGTTTAAATAATTTACGCTCCTCTAGGTCAGCAAATCCATAGAGATTTTGGGAGTCTTCTTTATAATGAACATACGTGTACAAGGTGACTTTTTCCTTATTTTCAATCTGAGAGTAAGTATAAAGACTAATATTCGCTCCATATCCTACATTCGAGGCTTCGATTACAATAAATGTTGGGCTTTTAAAAGTAACAATCCCTTTAATATAAGCTATCATAAATTTTCAAATGGTACCTAAAAAGGGCAAATATATAATTAATTGAGCATCGGAAATAATGAATGCATTGCTTTGATCAATACCTCTTTCATTTATTTATCCAACTAATGATTTGCTCAAGCCGTGCTTAATGCCTACAACTTAATAAATAGTCGTAAAATTAAGATCCTGCTCAGGCTTAAAAGCATTTAATTTGGTGAAAGACTTAGACCTTTGCTCAGATTTATCGCCCTACAGCGTTTAGACTACTTTGCGTTTTCTTTTTATTTTTCTCGATAAAAGGATGAATCAGCGATACTTTTCATTTTCCCTCCTGTTACATCGCTTTGCTGATCATTCATTTTCAATTCTCAATTATCCAATTTATCTTCGAACAAATTTTTACCGTCAACATGAACATACTTATACTTGGATCCGGAGGAAGGGAATATACATTAGCTTGGAAAATTGCTCAAAGTAAGCGACTTGGAAATCTTTATATAGCTCCGGGTAATGCAGGTACCGAAGAATTTGGTGAAAATATTCCCCTGGATATTTTAGATTTCCACCAACTTTCGATATTAATCAAGGAAAAGAATATTAACACTGTCGTGGTGGGTCCGGAAGTGCCATTAGTTAAAGGAGTCCAAGATTATTTGAAATTAAGCAATCCTAAGGTGTTGTGTATAGGGCCATCTCAAAAAGGAGCCCTGCTAGAAGGAAGTAAAGCTTTTGCCAAGGAGTTCATGGCCAAATTTGATATCCCCACGGCCGCCTATCTCGAAGTAACGAGCCAAAATTTACAAGCTGGGATCGATCATATTCTGGCGACGGAAGGCCCTATTGTCTTAAAAGCAGATGGTTTAGCTGCAGGAAAAGGTGTATTAATAATTGAGGAAAAAAAAGAAGCTATTACTGTTTTGAAAGAAATGATTGATGGTAAATTTGGTTTGGCGAGTGAAAAAGTGGTCATAGAGGAATTCCTAGATGGAATTGAATTTTCGGTCTTTGCCTTAAGTGATGGTCAATCCTATAAGATTTTACCCATTGCAAAAGATTATAAACGTATAGGCGAAGGTGATACCGGCCTAAATACTGGAGGAATGGGAGCAATATCTCCAGTTCCTTTTGTGAATGATAATTTGATAGAGAAAGTAATCGATCGGATTATCGAGCCTACTATAAAAGGAATTCAAGAAGCAAAATTAGACTACATAGGGTTCATATTTTTTGGACTCATATTAGTAAAGGATGATCCTTTTGTGATTGAGTATAATTGTCGTCTTGGAGATCCTGAAACAGAAGCAGTTATTCCAAGATTAGAAAATGATCTTATTCAACTATTTGAACTTATAAAAGATCAAAAACTACAAGCAGCAGAAATTTCTATTAATCCGGCCACAGCGGCTACAGTAATGTTGGTGTCTGGTGGGTATCCTCAGAAATACACCAAAGGATATGAAATACAGATACCTGAATCCGGCGAATCATTAATTATCCATGCTGGGACTACTTATAATCAGGGCCGGATAGTCACAAATGGGGGGCGTGTCATTGCGGTCACTTCATTAGCCGCCACTCAGCGAGAAGCGTTAAATAGATCTTATCAAATCGCTGAAAAGATTGAATTCGAAGGAAAATATTATCGGCATGATATTGGGTTTGATCTAGGGTAAGAGGTACTTGGTACGAAGTGATAATACCAGTTGGATGAAATCAATAATTCTATTTGAACAATAATAACTTTTTGATATTCTGGTGGAAGATAGTACCTTTGCAGGGCTTTTTTAAAAAGGCTTGATTTTTCAGGCTTTTATAATCTAAAAAAATTAAATATATAGGTCTACTATGGCACTTATAGGAACTATTAGAAAAAATTCCTGGATACTTATTGTTTTGATAGGCTTTGCTCTTGGAGGCTTTATTATAATGGATATGACTTCAGCTGGAGGAAATACCGGAGGAGGAGGTCAATTCAGCATGGGAAAAGTATATGGTCAAGAAATTGATTATAGGGAATTTCAAAATACCCAAAATGTACTGTATTCGGGTGGTGGAGCTTCTGTCTTTGATCAGCGCAATTATCTATGGAATTATTTTGTAGAAAAAGCAATCGTTGAAAAAGAAGCGGATCAGCTAGGTCTATCCGTAGGGTCCAACGAGCTGAATGAGCTTCAATTTGGATCCAATATCAGTCCTATTATTCAACAGCGATTTATGAATCCTAATACGGGTCAGATCGATTATAATCAATTGAATAGTTTTAGGCAGGCAATTCAAAATAATACCCTAGCCCCTGAGTTTCGCCAAATGTGGTACTACCAGGAAAAAGAGGTGATCAAAGCACAATTACAGAGTAAACTGAATAATATTGTTTCAAAAGGCATCTATACTCCAACCTGGATGGCCGAAATGGCTCATCATAATCGAAACGACAAAATTTCATTCGAATATGTACAAATCCCTTTTGATGAAGTGGCTGATAGTGAAATAGAGGTATCAGATGCCGATCTCAAGGCTTATATCCAAGAGAATAAAGCAATATATAATCGAGAGGAAGAAACCCGCAAGATAGATTATGCTGCCTTCAATGTGATTCCTACTTCAAAAGATAGCGCTGATTTGTGGTCTTCTCTAGAAAGTACAAAGCAACCATTTCAAAATGCGGAGAATGATTCCTTAATTGTGGAGACCAATTTCGGGACCATTGATGTAGTTTATTTCACACCTGATGAGCTCGCTCCTGAGATTAGAGAACAAATTCAAACTATGGAGCCTGGAGATGTCTATGGGCCATATCAAGCTGGAGATGAATATAGACTCGTAAAACTTTTAGATAAAAAAGTAATTGCGGATTCTGTAAAAGCAAGGCATATTCTTAGACAAGCTCAAACGCAACAAGAATTGATTAGTGGTATTCAATTTTTAGATAGTTTAAAGGAATTAATTGAAAGTGGTGTTGAAGATTTTGATTCATTGGCGATAAGATATTCACAAGACGGCGGTAGTGCATCACTTGGAGGAGATTTGGGATTTAATCATCGAAGCGCATCTTTTGTAAAGCCTTTTAAAGATATGATATTCTATCAAGGGGAAATTGGAGAATTGAATACAGTTGTATCACAATTTGGGATCCATTTGATTGAGGTGACTGATCGTAAATTCCTAACCCAAGAAGACAATTATCAAGTGGCTTATCTTCAATCACCGATTATTCCAAGCGAGGAGACTCAAGATGTTGAGTACGACCGGGTTACCGATATTGTTACGAATAATCAAGACCTAAATGCCTTAACGGAGACTATACAGGACATTCCGGGCATTGAAATTCAACAAAGTGGATTTGTCCAAAAGAATGATGCTTTTTTACTGGAAATAGGAACGAATCAAACGGCCAGAGATATTATTCGTTGGGCATTTGATGGTGATACAGAGATAGGAGATGTCTCACCGGAAGTTTATATAAATGAAGACGCGCAGCGTTATTTTAATAACAAATACTTAATTGTCGCCCTTTCTGAAATCGAGCCTGCCGGAATGGCAAGCCTTGAGAGTGTCCGGGATGATATCACACCCATAGTAGTAAATAAGAAAAAAGCAGCCGTTCTTACCAGTAAAGTCAGTGGCTCTGACTTAAGTGCGATTGCCGAACAATTTGGTTCCGCGGTAGATTCGGTAACCGATATTACTTTCTCAGCTACATTTGTTCCAGGTTTGGGAAATGAGTCTAAGGTAATTGCCCAGGCGTTTAAACTTAAGATAAATGAGGTATCGGCTCCCATCGCTGGTGAAAATGGGGTATATGTAATCCGTATAACAGATCGAATCGATGATGTAACCGATCCTAATATTGCTCTGATGAGAAATCAAACTTCTTCTCAGTTTAAATCAAGTGTTCCAACGCAATTAATGCAATCTATTAAGAAAAATGTTAAAATAAGAGATAACCGTTTTACTTTCTTTTAAGTTCGAACGGTCAAGCGTAATATTTAGAGGCTGCTGTAAAAGGCAGCTTTTTTTTGTTGGTTATATTACTATGACCCACATATAATATTTGATCGCGATACGTTTTAATGTTTCAGAAACAACTTTACATTTGTAGCATATGCCTAACAAACATTTCTTTCCTTGCATATTGTTCGTCTTGATCTTAACAATTCCATGGGACCTGGACGGACAAGTAGGAGGGAAGCATATTTATAAATTTATTGACTTACCTACCTCGCCGAGGATAACCGCATTAGGTGGTAATCTGTTGACCAGAATGGATTTTGATTTAGATCTTGCTTGGAATAATCCAGCGTTGATTAATCCTAAAATGAACAGTAGGGCTAGTATAAACTATAATTTTCATCTTGCGCAGATTAAGTCAGGTTATATTGGCTATGCCGATTCTTTAAAATTGACAAAATCTACGGTGGTATTTGGTATGAGTTTTATTCGCTATGGTGATTTTATAGCGGCAGATGAAATGGGTAATATCAATGGTACTTTTAAAGCGAACGAATATGCTTTTCAAATGGGTACAAGTAAACAACTATTACCGAATTTATCTGTAGGATCCAATCTTAAAATAATTACTTCAAGACTTGAAGCTTATCATTCCCTTGGACTTAGCGTTGATTTAGGCCTTTATTACGATAAACCGGATAAAAATAGCGCCTGGGGTTTTGTGATCCGAAATGCAGGTATCCAGTTGAGTACGTACAATGAAAATAAACGGGAAAAACTTCCTTTTGATATTCAACTTGGGTATTCTAAATCGCTCAAACATCTACCGTTGCGTTTTTCAGCTGTCTTTCATCATTTACATCGATGGAACTTACTTTTTGATTTACCTGATTCAGATGTTGATAATACCATTATTGGGTTTGAAACTTCAGAACCGTCGCGGATCAATACGATTGTTGACAATATTTTCCGTCATTTCATTTTTAATGGAGAGTTTTTACTGGGCGCCAATGAAAATTTAGCCATTCGATTCGGCTATAATCATCAGCGAAAAAAAGAAATGACTGTGAATACTTATAGGAGCTTTGCTGGATTCTCAGGAGGCTTCAGCTTTAAGGTTAAAGCCTTTCAATTGGCTTATGGATTCGGCGCCTACCATTTGGCAGGTAGTAATAATCATATTGGAATTGCTACTACTCTTGATGATTTATTTAAAAGAAAGAAAGTGGAGTTTTAGATGAAAGGTAAGATATTAATTACAGATGATGTCCACGAGTCTTTATTGGTAGGACTTGATAAATTAGGTTTTAAATATAACTATTTACCCGCGATTTCTCTTGAAGCTACTAAGTCCTTCATCTGCGATTATCAGGGTCTTGTTATAAACAGCAAGATAAAAGTGGGTGTTGATTTCTTGAAAAAAGCGAAAAATTTAAAATTTATCGCCCGATTGGGTTCGGGCTTGGATATCATGGACCTTGAGGCCGCCAAACTAAAATCGGTCCAAGTAATTAATTCACCCGAAGGTAATGCCAATGCGGTGGGCGAACATGCGTTAGGCATGCTGCTCTGTCTAGCAAACAATATTCTTTCAAGTGATGCAGAAGTAAGGAAGTTTGAATGGCACAGAGAAAAAAACAGGGGATTTGAATTGGCGAATAAAACCATTGGTATCGTTGGATTTGGGAATACAGGTACTCAGTTTGCACAAAAACTTTGTGGATTTGGCGTACAAATATTGGCGTATGATAAATATAAGCAAGACTATGCCATGGAATTTGATCATGTCCGTGAAGTTGATTATGGTGAGATTTTCACTAGTGATATTATCAGTTTTCATTTGCCATTGACAACGGAAACCCATTATTTCTGTGATAGTAAATATCTAAATCGCTGCAAAAAGGGAATTATTATTATCAATACGTCCAGAGGTAAAGTGTTGAATATTCAGGATTTAGTTGAAGGTTTAGAAACAGGTCAGGTTGAAGGTGCTTGCTTAGACGTTTTTGAAAACGAAATAGTGGACTCGTTTACCCAGGATGAACTTCGGATTTATACTCGATTATATCAGTTGAAACAAGTAGTTTTGACTCCTCATATAGCTGGATGGACACATGAATCCAAGGAAAAAATTGCCCGGATTATTATAGAAAAAATTGCCAGACTCAACTTAGAATAAAAAAGCAACCACATTTAAAAATATGTTTAAAAAGGTGATAAACTTAAATAAATACAAAGAATTGCTGATAAATGACATTTCTGAACTTCAATTTGGCTCTAAAAATGAATTTTTATTCGTTTAACTGTAGGATTGAGCCAGGTAATCGAGAGATTGATTTATTTTTGCAAAGAATATAATAATATGCTGAGGTCCGGCTTATCGAAAACTATTTTTTTATGACAAAATGCATCTTTACAATCATAATAAGCCTGATAACCTTTATAGGTTTGTTTGCACAGACGTCTCTGGAAGGTAAGGTGACTGATGCAGAAAATGAGGATCCAATTATTGGAGGGAGCATTTCACTTTATAAGAATGGTGTACTTTCCACAGGAACAGATACGGATCTTGAAGGCAACTACACACTATCCAATATTGACCCAGGGACCTATGACGTAGAAGTGAGCTATGTCGGCTATACAACCCAAAGGCAAACAGGAGTGATATTATATGCGGGAAAAGCTACGCGTCTGGATATTCAGATTAGTGCAGGGGTCGCACTGGAAGAAGTAGTGGTAGTGGAATATGCGGTTCCTTTAATTGAACAAGACAATACGACTTCGGGCGGAGTAGTAACTTCAGAAAAGATTAGAAATCTTCCGACTAAGAACATAAATCAGTTAGCTGCTAC
>JAHEJC010000516.1 GCA_024639065.1 Lewinellaceae bacterium
TTTTACCCTTTGTAAATTTAAGTACCAACCAAGACAATGAGTATTTCTGTGATGGTATTTCAGAGGAGATTATTAATGCGCTAGCCAAAATTAAAAGTCTAAAAGTTACTTCCAGAACTTCTTCCTTTTTATTGAAAGACAAAAATATCCCGATCAAACAAATTGGAAAAGAACTAGGTGTTTCTACAATTATTGAAGGGAGTGTCCGGTTGTCTGGAGATATAATTAGAATAACCGCACAGCTGATTCAGGCAGAAGAAGACTTTCATTTTTGGTCCGAAACCTGGGATAGGAAATTGGAGAATATTTTTGAAATTCAAGATGAGATAAGTTTAATAATTGCTGATAGGATTAGAGAACAATTTGGGCACTTTGAACTTCAAGAACATCTGGTCGAAAAACAAACGGACAATATTGATGCTTATGAATATTCATTAAAAGCTCATTTCCTTAGAAATAAATGGAATCCTGAAGATGTGAAAAGAGCTATCTCGTTTTATGAAAAGGCCTTAGAGCTGGATCTCAAACATACCGAATCGCATTTAGGCCTTGCGGAATGTTACAGCTTTTTGGGGACTACTGGATTCATGCCTTTTGAAGAGGCGTGGAGAAAATCAGCAAAATATACCAATAACGCGCTAGAACTAAATAGTCATTCATCCGGGGTTCACTTTCAACTTGCCAATCAGGCTTTTTTTATTGATTGTGATTATAGTAAGTCACTTAAAGAAATGCAAAAAGCCATTGAAATCAATCCGAACAATGCTGATGCTCAACAATTTATTTCATTCTTATATATAATTGCAGGGGATAAAGAAAGATCATCAAATCATCTTGATATTGCCATAAGTATTAATCCACTTTCTGAGGAGACGCATTTTTTTAGGGCCTATTACCATTATATGATTGAGGATTATCCACAGGCGTTAGAAATGCTTGACCGTTGTTTGTCGGTTAATGACAAAAACATTCCGGCTCATTCAATCAAATCCCTTTGCCTTCTCAAGCTGGGTAAATATGATGAGGTGATCGGCTATTTTGACACGATTCCTCCTGATGTGATCATTCAAGGCGAAAAGACGGGATCGATTGCATTAGCCTATGCTTTTCGTGACGATGCTGTAAATACCGCTATTTACTTGGACCAATTAAAAGAGCGGGCCAAAGATCCAAATGGATTTACCGAAGACTCGTATCTATTTCTAATGCACGTAGCCATGGGTGAATATGACCAGGCTTTTGCATGGGTTAGTCAGGCCATTAAGAACAAGTCATCCTTATTACTGGTTCGTTATTCAGATCCTATAGCTAATTCTTTAAGAACAGATCCCAGATATAATCAATTCCATAAATTAATATTTGAAATTGATGGAGCGAGTATGCACCAGAAGAAAAAGAAAGCGCTCCTTGACAATAAAAAAATCAGGACATACACTGCCAGACTAATCAATCATATTGCTGAAAATAAGCCCTATCTGGAGCCCAATTTGTCTTTGCGCACCTTAGCTGCCCAAATAGATATTCACCCAAATCAACTCTCCTGGTTAATCAATGAAAGTCTCGGCAAAAATTTCAATCAATTCATAAATCATTACCGAATCGAATTTTTTAAAGCGTTAACCAGGGATCCGAAAAACGCAAATATCACCATCATCGGATTGGCATACGATAGTGGCTTCAATTCAAAAACTGTATTTAATACCTATTTTAAAAAAGAGACCGGACTCAGCCCAAGACAGTTTCTAAACCAGTAGGAGCTTAATCAAGTATCTATATTAAATTATTTTTTTACTTCGATTAGTTCGGAATTATAATTTCGAACGTTTGGCATTCATAATCGTACCATCTTTGTTCCGAACAATTATTCAACAAAAAAAGCAATCAAAAATGAAAGCAGTAGAATACAAAAAATATGGAGGGCCTGAGGTACTTCATCTGATAGAAGCAGAAAAGCCGGAACCTAAAGAAAACGAAGTATTAATTAAAATTCATGCGACAACAGTGACCGCAACAGAATGTACTTTTAGAAAAGGCGAACCATTTTTCTCCAGACTATTTACCGGACTGACCAAACCCCGGATTACCACACTTGGAGAAGAATTGGCTGGAAAAATTGAAGCGGTTGGCAAATCTGTTAAAGATTTTAAGATAGGCGATGAAATATTCGGAACAGCTGGCCCAGGTTTTGGAGCCAATGCAGAATACATCAGTATTCCGGAAAATGGAGTAATTATTACAAAACCGGCAAATAGGACCTATGAAGAAGCGGCCTCCAGCATAGATGGATTTTTAACGGCCCTCCCTTTTCTTCGGGACAAAGGTCAAATAAAAAAAGGACAAGACGTACTTATTTATGGAGCCTCCGGAAGTGTTGGGACTGCGGCTGTCCAAGTCGCAAAATACTATGGCGCTCACGTGACAGCTGTTTGCAGCACATCTAACTTAGAAATGGTTAGAACCATTGGAGCTGATGAGGTTGTCGACTATACGAAAGAAGATTTCTCAAAAAAAGGCGTTACCTATGATATCATATTTGACGCAGTAGGCAAAACTAAATTTTCATTGAGTAAAAAAGCGCTCAAGCCAAACGGAATATTTCTTGAGGCTGGAATTGGTTTAGGTATCCTCAGACATGTACTATGGACATCCGTATTTGGTGGTAAAAAAGCAAGAATCGCAGCTACTGGTTTAAGGCCGCCACATCAGCGGTCAAAAGACTTAAATTTGTTAAAACGTCTTATGGAAGAAGAAAAGATTAAGCCTGTAATAGACAGACAATATCCATTAAGTCAAATTGTCGAGGCACACCATTATGTGGATAAAGGACATAAAAAGGGAAATGTGGTGATTGTGATCAATTAGATTAACACGAATTGTATAAGACCATAGAAAATGACAAATCATTTGGACAAAATCTTCTTTAGCTTGCTAGTTGTATTTTCCTTCATGCTGGGTTGCTATCCAGAGGCACCGGAAGCGGTCAATGAACTGGCTTCAACTATTCAAGAAAAACTTGATTCAATCGGTAATAAAGTTATTCAGCAAGGCAAAGTTGTCGGGCTATCAATTGCTATTATGAACAATCAAGATACCATCTACAACAACAGTTTTGGCTTTGTAGATCTAAAAAGAAAAAAGCCAACTGAAAATGGAGATGTATTTTTAATGGCCTCCATTTCCAAATTAGTAGGAGCAACGATCGTTATGAAATTGATTGAGGAAGGCGTCTTAAATCTTGAAGATAAATTAATTGATTTGTTGCCAGACTTTCCCAAAAAAGATCAGGCAAATCGAATTAAACTTAGACATCTCATCTCGATGACTTCTGGACTAAAAGAATATGCACCTACAATTGATAGCAGCTATTTACGGACTGGAAAGAATCCTATGAAAGAGGATTTCTTTGAATTTTTTGATAAGCACGAATTAGATTTTGAGCCAGGATCTTATTATAAATATGTCAATTCAGGATTTCTATTATTGCCAATGATCATTGAAAAGGTTACCAAGGTCTCGTATGAGAGCCATATAGAGAGAATAATAAATCAGCCAACCGGTTTCAACATCAAACTCATTGCTCAACGATTGGAGGACGGAGAGATGACTGATTACTTTGAATTAAAAGATACCTCCATTATTTATCGGCCACATTTTAGTTGGATAAAGGGTGATGGCCGAATGACAACTTCCGCCATTGAATTAGCTCATTACCCCAAAAAATGGATGGATGGAACCATAATATCTAAACACTCATTTGAACAAATGATTGCTCCAACTTCCCTGAGTGTTGGATTTGATTCAGAGTATGGATTTGGTGTAAAAAACGGACAATTTGAAGGAGAGGCAATGTTTGGTCATTCTGGAGGAGATAAATCAACTTTTAGTATGATGTTTCATTTTCCGAACTTAAAAACGACGGTTGTTACCCTGGTAAATACGAATAATACACCAGCAAATGCTCGAAATATATTCTCAGAAGTAACACGAATTCTATTAGAAAAGGAGAAGCCTGACTATAAAACTTCCGAAGTCATTTCAAATAATCTATCAAATTATGAGGGTAC
>JAHEJC010000517.1 GCA_024639065.1 Lewinellaceae bacterium
CTTGTCTTCCCAAACCACCAAACCAAGATCGAGCATAGTGATTGACCTTTGCTAATTGACTGATTAATGGATTTAACGCTTTGATCAATTTATCTCGTGTTCTGCCCAATCTTAAATACGGAGTCAGATCCTGGTCTTGAACAACTTCTAATCCGGAAGATTTAGCGCGATCCGTAAATGCAACTAAGGAATCTATTTTGCCCAGCAACCACCCTTTTTCATATTGGTCGATCCACTTTGAAGTTAATCCATCCTCTGTTAAAAAATCATCCAAAATGATCCAGTACCCTCCGTTAATTAACTTACTGGTAACTTGAAATATCAATCTTTCTCTGGCCGCCACATGGTTAAAGGATTCGATCTGGAATATGCAATCCAATTTCTGAGCAAAATCATATTCTAAAAAATTTGCTTCTAAGCACTGCACATGCTCAAAATTCTGTAACCACTTACTAGCAATTTCATTTTGAGTTTTACTAATTGTTATAGCATAAAAATAATCATTGGGATTCAGCTCAGCTAAATATTTAATGGAGGCTCCCACCCCACTTCCAAAATCAGCAACATGCAAAAACTGGTGTTTTTGTCCTCTTAGTTTCTGGATCTGGCTGTTGATCAGTTCATGTGGGTAATGAAGGGCTTGCTCTTTGGTGAAAGATGGTTGTCTCCATACCGGCTGATGGATACTTTTAGTTTGGTTGTGGTCTCCCCATCTTAAGAATCTGGCCGTATTTCGGTTATAATATTGTTTTACACGTTCTGCATGATCCATGATACAAATGTGCGTTAAGAAATGCTCATAAAATAATGTTGTAACCCTTTCACAAATTCAAGATTTCCGATTATTGGTCAGGCCTATCTATGCTAGCGAACAAAATTACGCTTAGCTTTTAAATTCTTAACGGGTTACTCAACTTGAAATACCTTGTTGCTATTTATGGTTATTTGCATTAGTCCTATGAAATCTCCCAATAGACTTCCATCGAACCTGGATTAAGTTATTAGATTATATCCAGTTTAATTCAGCTAGTTGTTAAAGATAAATAGTATAGTTAATCTTTAAGACCGACTTCAACATAAAAGAAAAGGTCAGAAGATTCAGGAATTTTAGGAGGACTTCCTGCAACTCCATAAGCCAAATTATATGGAACATACATCGTAGCTTTCGATCCTTCCGGAATATATTGGAATACTTCATCCCATGCAGGAATTACACCGCCCCTTCCATAAATGAACCAGAAGGGCATTCCCGCTGCAATCGAATTGTCAAATATCTCCCCATCATCAAACGCCCCAATAAAATATATGGGCAAGGTATCACCCGGTGCTGCCATGGGACCAGTACCTGTTTCATGAATTACATATTCAACACCACCCGGAGTTGACTCTTTTTCTAAACTAACCCATTGTGCCCTAGTTGATTCCAATAATGCTTCAGCAGCCGGCGCAGTGGCCTTTATAGACTCAATTCTGTTTTGAAAAACTGCTTTAAGGGAATCATTTTCCGCCACAAATTCGCGTTGTGATCTAAGCTTTACCAACTTCATATCATATTTAATATGGTCAAAAATAATCGATCCAGGAGGCATTCTTAATTGGGCATGACTAAAAACAACTGATACACTATCCCCTATGTGCATCTCTTTCAATACATCCACAATGGGGCCATATTGATTATTTTCTTCTGGACGGAGAACTGGAATTTTTCTTAAATTTCCAGTTAAATAACTATTCGCTGATACCAAAGTATCATCGATCGTTTCTATGGTATGAAAGTAAGCTACTTCGCCATACTTTACTTCCCGGCCTTCTCCTTTTTTATGGATGGTATATTCAAAACCAGAGGGTGTAGTGGCTTTGATGTTTAAGGAATCATGGCTTTTGCAATAAACAAAAACAATGACTATTCCTAAACCGATAATCAATGTATAATTGAGCAGTGCTTTAAATTTCATTAATTGTATTTTTTCATGAATGGTGGAATCACTTTTTCTAGTTTGGTCATCGCTTTATTTAATGAAGTATGCATATAACCACCAGCTGCATTTATATGTCCTCCTCCATTAAAAAAATCACGGGCCAATTCATTAACCGGAATATTCCCTTTTGACCTAAAAGAAAATTTTATAATGTTACTTTGATCGGTTACAAAGGTTGAAAACTTGATTTTCTCAACAGTAAGTGGGTAATTTACAATTCCTTCCGTATCTCCTCTCCCTATTTGAAAATCTTTAAAATCCGCTTTACTTAAATAAATGATCGAAGCATCTTTACCTTCTAGTAGTTTCATCCGATTGGCAATACAATGCCCAAGTAAATCCAATTGTTTTTGTGATTGACTGTTATATATTCTGGTTTGGACATTATCATAATCAGCTTCTCTCTTAAGTAAATCTGAGACCACATTAAATACTCGAGGATTTACATTGTACTTAAACGATCCAGTGTCGGTAATTATTCCAGTAAGCAAACTATTCGAAATATCCCTATCTATAAAATGTAATTTCTTGATCATTTCTATCCAGTCATAAACCATTTCTGCAGTTGAAGAGGCTTCCACTTTACTATAGATAAAATCGGCAAAAGGTACCATATCTTGATGATGGTCGATGAGGACTTTTTTGCCTTTTGCAAACGTTATACATTCGCTCAGGTTATCTACTCGGTCCAGAGAATTGAAATCCAGGCAAAATATTAAATCGCTTTTTTCTATCCATTCATGGGCTCCCTTTAAATCCAAGTCTGCAATAATGACTTTATCCAACTCAGGCATCCACTTATAAAAAGCGGGATATTCACTCGGAAAAATAACTTTAGGCGAATGAGTCATCTTCAATAAGATCTTGTAAAGTGCCAAGGAAGATCCAATTGCATCTCCATCAGGATTACGATGAGAAATAATAGAAATCTTAGAAGGTATTTGTATCAGAGAAATTAACTTATTGAGATCAGTCATAGGCGATTAATAAAACCCGGCGCGAAGTTGATAATTTTATCCCTGCTATCAAAATATTTTATTAGCCAAAACTTTATACATTTGCACCTCTAAAAAGTTAATTAATAATAAAATAACAAGAAAATGGCTGGTAACATCACTTTCACAATGATTAAACCCGACGCAGTTGCTGCCGGAAACATAGGAGGAATTTTGAATATGATCACCGAAGCAGGGTTCACTATAAAAGCGTTGAAGATGACTCGGTTAAGTAGAGATATCGCCGGTAAATTTTATGAAATTCATAAGGAAAGACCTTTCTATGAAGAACTTGTAGAGTTTATGAGTTCAGGGCCTATTGTGGCAGCGGTATTGGAAAAAGAAAATGCTGTGGAAGATTTCAGAACCCTTATTGGTGCTACTAATCCCGCCGATGCAGCACCTGGAACGATTCGGGCACGATATGCAAAAAACGTAGGAGAAAATGCTGTCCATGGTGCAGACTCAGATGAAAATGCAGCCCGAGAAGGAAGTTTTCATTTCTCACAATACGAGATGTTCTAGCTGGAAAAGGTGAAAATACAAGTATCAAACTCAAGTTCAAAAAATGTAATTCTTAAATTTTAGGTTATTAGAGAAAAAATTTGATCTTGAAGATAGATTGGTCGAGTTTGCAGCAAACATTTTGAAATTTGTAGTAAAATTACCACAAGACGTGGCAGGACAGTATTATGGTCACCAGTTGCTGAGATCCGGAGGAAGTGCTGCACTCAATTTTGGGGAAGCACAAGGAACTAATACTTCAAAAGACTATATCCATAAAGCAAGTATTGTCTTAAAAGAATTGAAAGAATCCCGGGTTAATCTGAAGATTCTATTAAAAGTACAATATTCGTCCAAAGAAAAAATTAATGACTTACTCGACGAAGTTGAACAATTGATTAAAATCATTGCCACTATCATCAAAAATAAAAAACGCCCGTCTTGATCTTGTTTCTTGCTCTTGATTCTTATTTCTTGCTCTTGTTCTTGAACTTGACTTTTGTTCTTGAGCTTGATATTTGCTCTTGCTCTTGATTCTTGTTTCTTGTTCTTGAACTTGACTTTTGTTCTTGAGCTTGATATTTG
>JAHEJC010000130.1 GCA_024639065.1 Lewinellaceae bacterium
AACCTCAGGATATCCTTCATCTTCCTCTTCTTCCTCATCTCCTTCGATCGAAATAATGGGAAGCATTTCAGCATCATCTTGAATAGGATCTAAAAAAATATTTTCAAACATTCTAGTAAGGATTAATAAAAATAAAGGTACATAATTATGTACAGTAGCTATTGAATCTCAACATTCATGCCATGGGCAAATCTCGGATTTTGGTATGACAAAAAGTAAGAATCAAATGCTAAATCTTCTTTTATGTGGCCAAAAAGGCAGTCGTCCTTAAGAAATGCACAAAAAAAGCCCTGACTATTTCTAGCCAGAGCTCATTGTGTAAGTTTTGGACTGATTTAAGTTATTCTACAATAACCATTTTCTTGGTTAAAGTAAGTTCGTCGTTCGTCAGTTGATAATAGAGAATACCTGCAGCAACCCCCAACGCATCTTTATCTACTTTCCATTGATGTCGTCCTTGAGTATAATTAGCTGTTTGGGAAATTATTACTCGGCCCGTAATATCTACTACTTTCAACGTAATTTGATCTGCACTTGGCAATTCAAATTCTATAATCGTACTGTATTGATATGGATTAGGTCTGTTTTGGTATAGCAAGATTTGACCTTGTCCAGTGCCAGATCTCAACCCATTTATACTTCCAGTAAAATTACCATTGTTCATTTTCTT
The DNA here is from genome assembly GCA_024639065.1 of Lewinellaceae bacterium. Classification (GTDB taxonomy): domain Bacteria; phylum Bacteroidota; class Bacteroidia; order Chitinophagales; family Saprospiraceae; genus JAHEJC01. Next base: position 671 of record JAHEJC010000130.1, read on the forward strand.
TCCACCATTGGTCATGAGATCATGACTGGTCATGCTCTCATTTACCCGCGCTGAACTAATATCAGCACAAGTGGTATCTGATCCATCTTGAAGGAGCAAGTAGGTGACACAAAAATCTTTATTACCTGCTTCGTCATGCACCCATATTTCTACTTCGATTTGTCTGGCAGTACCTCCTTGAAGATCATCACAAGTAAAGGTAATAGACGGTTCATCACCAGCTTCATCAAAAGAGAAATAAAGACTATCCATTACTGTACAATTGTCAAAGCTACCTGCATCTAAATCATTTGCCCACACGGTCAATTCTTTAGAACTAGGCATGATCACGGTCGCTATACCATTGTAACAGTAAGGAGTAGGGTTCTTACAATCCTTAATGGTCAGGATAAGTTCACAGTATCCCTCATTTCCACAATCATCTCTGGCATATAATACTACCGTATGTACACCCACAGGTAAGGTATTCTGCAAGATATTACCATGTCCAAATACCCACGTAGATTCATCTTCTGAACCATCAGGCTTTACCGTATATCGGTACTGAAGATCTTCTGTGCAATTATCAGTTGCCGTACCCAATAAATGATCAGCATCCGCATCAAAGCAATTCTCATCATATATACAGATTTCAATATCCTCCTCACAAGTGACTACAGGTGCTTCACTATCAACAACGGTAAGCACTTGTAAATAAGTCATGTACCCATCACCATCGTCTTTAAGGTTGCGGTATACACAAGGACGTTTTTCAGGATGAGCAACACATCGGTCGTCTACGATAACGTCTGGATATCTAGAGTGAATGTCCGGAACATAGACGCACCAGTCAATAATCTTCCAGGTTCGCAATATTTTATAACAACCTTCTTCATTAATATCCAGGATTTGATCGGAATAAGTAATACCAATTAATTCACAATCGTTATCTGATACCAGCGGATAGGTCTCCGGATTGGTTTCATCTGGTGTAAGTCCTTCCAGTGCTTCGCAATCTACTTCCATGTCTTCTGGGAACTTAACTTCAAAGTCTGACCTCGCTTTTATGATCACCCTTTGATAACAAGTGGATACATTTCCACAATTATCAGTAACTTTCCAGGTTCTGGTAAGAATACCAACACCACAGTTATCCAACTCTCCTTCATCGGTAACTTCGACATCATGCTTCCAACAGTTTTCAATAACTTCTAAATCTCCGAAGTATTGAGTCGGATCCGGTTTATTCTCTACGTCCGGATTGTCGTACCTATCCAACATCAACCAGAATCGGCAGTAAATTGGGCTCCAGTCATCAACAAACCAATCACTCAAATCTTCACCGCATGGGTCATCATAATAATAACCTGTCATAGATGGACCTCCATAATAACCATGGTCTCCACCATTCCAAGGTGCTTTCACACACCATACATCAGGAGCATAATGACATTCATCACTACCACCATCGCTGGCATCATCCCACTTACAAGTTGAACTCCAGATATCTGAATCATCGCATATATCATGAGCAAACCTTGCACTATGCCAGCAGAATTTATCGTTACCGTTATTTGGATAGAACTCGCCTATTTCAGGAACCCCGTCACAATAATAAACGACATCCGCAGGTGGTATACAGATAGGAGGTGTTTTATCATCCTTGATCACCTGGATCATACAATCATTGTATAGATGCTGGAATTGGAATCTTTGACAATCCAATCTAGCTAGTTCAGGATATTTTAATTTTAATTCCTCCCAAAGTGCAGCCTCAGCTGCTGTGGCCTCCTCAGACTCAAACTTACAGCATGCCCTATTTCTAAATGGTCCATGATAAAATTCTTCTCCAAAAGGATTTTTGGTTAAGTTCTCTGCCAGAGCGAAAAAACTGACAATATCCAATTCACATGGAATACATTCGTTTGGCAATACTGGGCCCTGAGGTAATACATTAGTCCCGCATTGACAGTAATCATTTATTAATTTAACATAATTGAAATCAAATAAATGTTCTGATTCTTCAATTCCTTCATGACTGTCTCCGTTACGTTGTGCGATAATATCTACTAACTCGTAATCACAGAGATCAATTTTTGGATTTTCATAATGAGCAAATTCCTCATAGTGCCATTTGAAAAAGCAAGAGTAATCATCATAGAGGGTAAAACAGAACCATTGATGTTCAGTACCGACAAACTTATGCGGATCGTATACTGGGAATCCGTCCGCCTCGTAAACTCTTAATACTAAGGTCTCTTCTCCGCATTCACTGACATCAATATAGTCATTAAATACAAAGCAATTTATCCATCTATTGATAAGGTATTGATATGCGTCGTAATAGTGATTATAGTCATATTCGCCCACGCATTCAATCAATGCGTCCTCCCAATCCTGCTGGTAATGCTCAATAGAATCCATGTTGGCTACTGCAAAATGCAATTGCTTCGAACAGTTATCATTACTTCCATCATCAAGATCTCGAGCATAAATACGCGTCCAACAAGATTCAGGATCTAACGTAATTTGAGTAATTTCATCACACACTGGTGTAGGCGGAATAATATCTTGCACCCCAATAATCTCGCAGGCATACGTTTCATTCCAACATTCATCTTTTATAAAGTAAACGATTGTATGCCAACCTGCTGGCAAGTATACGGTAACGCTCTTGCCATAAGGAATACTACCAGTCAAGGTATATTCTTTGCCAGGATGATCCTTATCTGGATACCGAATGAGGTAATCTACTTTAATGGCAGCATGGGCAGCAGCCAATTTATCCGGATCTCCTTTTGCCGCTTTAAAACCACATTCTTCATCGATATAAGGTCGTTCAAGCTCAACATGGGCTTTACATTCATGCGTTTGAACGTAGTATTTATTGTGGTAATAATCGGTAACATCAACCGCTTCAATTTCATTGTTACAGGTTGCAAATGAAATGGATGATTCCGCTTGTCCCAAATAGTCCAGGCATATTCGTTTCAGCCGGATCTCAAAATCATCTTGCTCTATTGGAGGAAACACAACCGGTGGCAAAGTATCAATAATCTTAATCCACTGCACACAAGTAGTATCCTGAGCAGTGCACCAATCCAGAATTTTCCATTCCCGCCTTATTTTGTAACTACTACCACAAGTAGGGATGATATGATCTTTATAATGACCTAATACATTACATTTTCCATTTCCATTACTTTGGGGTATATAGTGCGGTCCTGTTGGGGTTGAAATATAAGGAGGCAGTACTAATCCGCCTGGTTTTGGGATGGGATGGGAATATCCGTCTTCATCTTCCCAAACATAGTCTGGAGACCACAATTTATAAATTGGATTTCCGGAAGCATCTAACTCATCGTAATCACAACATTCAATGACGGTAACACTGTCCGGACAGACCAGGGAATCTAAGTACTCTCTGATAATATAAATCCTTTGAGAATCACAACGACTGACATTTCCCCAGGTATCAGTTGTAATCACACTGCGTTGTATGTAACCGATATATGCTGTATCCAAACAGTCATAGTCGACCCATTGGCGGTTGACTTCATCAAATTCTAAATTATACCCACAATTATCTCCCTCTGGTAAAGCCCCTAAAAATTCCTGAGCGTCCCAACAGTTCAATATGGTATCGCGACATTGGACAATTGGTGCCCATTTGTCTTCTGGTGTTACATAACCCCAACAAGAATTGTCCCCATACAAAACTCTATAAACAAGCTGCAAGCCCCTGTGTCTGGACTCCAAAGTAGCATTTGGTATAAGGTCACCTCCATACGGGCCATATACTTCTACCGTTAAAGGTAGTGCTGTACAATTCATAGGATTTTTGAGTACGTCGTCTTCATCGAGTACGTACTCACAATTTTCATCAAAAGAAACGTAAACATGGTCTACGCAATTCAATCTGCAATCGTTATTTTGACCATAAATGGTACTAAATAAACCGAATAAACAGATTACGCTCAAAAGAAACTTAGTCGAAGTAGAAAACATATGCAATCAATTAATAAATTATAATTAGTTGTTTCCTTGAGGATTACTCCTCATGACGTAGTTTCTTACCCAACTTGTAAACGAGACCTTAGAACGTATAGAAAAAATACATATATATCATTTCTATAATATTTGTAGTTTCCTAGTAATGAGACACTTATAAACTAGGACTAGCAAAGATATAAAAATGTATAAATCTTTCGTCTTTTCGGTTGAAAATTAATTTTAAGAATCTTAATTTTTACCAAAGAGATAAAATCAAAAATTATACCGACTATAGTTATGACTATTTTTAAAAGCCTAAATAGCGTGATTTCTCCTGCAAATTGTTTGAAATTAAAAGAAAAAGCCTTGAATGCAATATTCAAAGCTTTTCTATTCTGATTACGAATTCTGAGAATTCTTATTATTCTATTAAGACCATTTTTTTGGTTAATACTACTTGATTACTGATAACCTGATAGTACAATATTCCTGAAGAAATATTTAGCTGGTCTTTGTGGATTTTCCATTGATTAATGCCCGCATGAAATATTCCCTTTTGTTGCAAAATAACTTTACCGGAAATATCTACTACTTGTAAGGTAAGATCTTGAGTCTTTTCAATATCAAATTCAATCAGCGTATTATTTTGATATGGATTAGGTCTATTTTGTTTCAACACTATACCATCTAACAGAATATCCCCTTCTTTTAACGGTGATTGAAGAAACTGTGTCGGCCTCCTTTTAGCACCTTTAGTCGATTTAACATCTGCTGAATTATTAGAAATGAATAAAGAGGAACTTCTATCTCCGCAGACATCTCCACTTCCGTCCTGAAGTAAAATATAAGTCTGGCAAAAATCTTGATTTCCAGCCTCGTCTTTAACCCAAATGACTAATGTGATCCTGGTCATATCGCCCCCCGGAATATCTTCACAAGTAAAGGTCATAGATGGACGTACCTCGATATCGGTAAAGCTGAATTCTAAACTATCTTTTTCGGTACAATTGTCAAAACTACCGGCATCAAAATCTTTAGCCCAAATAGTAACCTCGCCTGAACTAGGCATGATGACTGTAGCAATTCCATCATAACAATAAGGTGTAGGCGGCTTGCAATCTTCAACCACGATTTCCAGTTCACAGTAACCTTCATTACCGCAATCATCTTTGGCGTATAATATAACCGTGTGTTTACCAACGGGCAAGGTATTTTGTAAAATGTTACCATGGCCGAATATCCAATCCGTCTCAGGACTATCTCCATTCGGATTCACCGCATATCTATATTGAAGGGCTTCCGTACAATTATCCGTGGCATTTCCCAATTCATACTCTATATACAGATCATCGCATTCCTCATTCCATATACAGAAGGTTGAACCATTATTACATACTACTTCCGGTGCTACATCATCGATCACCTTGATTACTTGTAAGTAAATCATGAATCCGTCTCCATCATCCTTTAAGTTTCGGATTACACAAGGTCGATTGTCCGGATCAGCTGTACAGCGATCGTCTACAATCACATCCGGATATCGATTGTGAAGGTCTGGAGTGAATACACACCAGTCGATTACTTTCCAGGTTCTTAAGATTTTAAAACATCCATCTTGTTCAATATCGATTACTTGATCACTGTAGGTGATACCTATCAATTCGCAATCATCATCGGTCACTACCGGATAAGTTTCCGGATCATTTTCAATCGGACTCAAATCCTCCAACTCATCACAGTTCACATACTTATCTGCCGGGAATTTTACCTCAAAATCAGATCGTGGTTTGATCGTTATTCGTTGGTAGCATGTTGAGCTATTACCACACTTATCGGTAACCGTCCAGGTTCTGGTCAGGTAACCTACTCCACATTCATCCAGTTCACCTTCAGTCACTTCCGTTATTTCTGGCAACCAGCAATTATCATAGTATTCTGGTTCTCCGAAATACGCATATGGATCCGGTTTACCATCGCCCTCGGTGTCGTACTTATCAAGCATTAACCAGAAACGGCAATAGATTGGCTTCCAGGTATAATTATCATCCGGATACCAGGCAGCCAAATTCTCATCACATGGATCTTCATAATCGTAACTATCATCAATAGGTCCACCGTAATACCCATGGACACCTCCATCCCAAGGAGCATCCACACACCATGGACTGTGATCGGGTGCATTGTACACAGAAGCACCATCATCCGTACGATCAAACTCACAGCCAGCTAAAAAGATATCACTTTCAGCACAAATATCATGTGCAAATCGAGCGCTGGTCCATTTAACCTCATCATTGCCTCCATTAGGAAAGATAGAACCCACCACTGGAACACCATCACAATAGTAGCTTACATCTGCTGGGGCGTAGCATACTGGAGGCGTCTTATCGTCTTTAATCACTTCGATCATACAATCATTGTAGTAGGGAAGATCCAAAAATCGTTTTCTGAAAATACCGGAATAAGCCAGGTTAACCAGATTTTTTTCTTCAATTACAAAAGCTAATAATTCTGGATACTTCGCCAGGTTCTCGAAAACCTGAATCTTCATATCCAAATCATCATTGTAACATATAAAATAATATATAATGTTAATGAACTCTAACAAGCTTACCGGACCACTAATGGATTGAGCGGTAGTTATAGGAGAAAACATTGTAATATCTCCATCTAGTAATGCTGGATTTAGTCCACCAATATTTCCAGGAGTTATAATAAGTGGTCCTTCTTCCTCTAGTATTTGAGTTAAAACTTCAACTATAAACTGCGCAGAAGTATCAATAAAATCATCATCCAATTCGATTTCGCCTAAAAGATCAGTTAACTCGAAGCAGGTAATTTCTTCCAAGATATTTTCTCCATCGTCTTCATCTATAAAAGGATTCTCGCAGCTTATGGAGAAAAGCAATTGAATAAACTCATTAGGATCCTCGGCAATTGGATCACCCAATATTTCCGCAATCTCGACAAAATCAAATCGATTTAATGCGTCTAATACATCAACTATTCCATTCTCTAATTCCTCTAAAACAATAGCAAATTCGATCTCATCACAGGTGATCTCTGGATGGATTGGTTCATTATAATGACCCAATGAGTCATAATAAAAGACATAATTACAGCGATAGCTACTATATCGAAGAATGGGTGCCCTGTACCAATTGTACCATTGGTGTTCACTTCCTCTGAACTTATGAGGATCATAAGGAGGAGTACCCAAGTCTTCATATACACGCATGACCAAACTATCCCGACCACATTCTTCCAGGTCAATATAACTTTCAAATACATACAAATCGATCCATTCATCTATGATACGGTCAATAACCTCACTAGCATAATGATACTTAAGGTAACATTCATGTAATGCGTCATGCCAATAATCCCTCCAATATTCAATATCTTCCATTTTGGCAACTGCAAAATGAACCTCATCGCAGTTGTCATGACTTCCATCATCCAGATCTTCAGCATAAATGCGTACCCAACAACTGTCAGGATCTAAGGTCACCTGGGTAATCTCATCACAAACGGGTGTTGGTGGCTCATTGTCATATACTAATATTGTCTGACACACGCGCGCTTCATTCCAACAACCATCAGTCACATAATATTTTACTTTGATTTCAGGTTGGATAAATAATAAACCTGATTTAGGCACGTATTCGGTAACCTTAGCCCCAAAAGGTATTTCTCCACTTCGGACAATCACCTTTCCAGGGTGATCTTGGTCAAACCATTCCATTTCATAACGTACCTTGAAATCTTTAAAGGCCTTAACTACATCTCCTTTAGCTGCTTTAATTGCGCAATCGTTGTAAATGGTAGGCCAGCCTAATTCTACATGCGCTACACATTCATGAGGTTGTGTGTAGGCCACAATAATGGGTGTAAACTCAGGTCCAAAGAATACTACTGGAGCTTCATTATCAACGATCTTTATCCATTGTACACAGATCGTATCTTCTCCGGTACACCAATCAAATAATTTCCATTCTCGACGGATCTTATAAGTTGGTCCACACGTGGGTACGATATGGTCTTTATATTCAGCAATAATATTGCACTTACCATTATTAACTCCTCCTAGACTATTTGTAGTTGATCCTACATAATGTCGATCACCATCAGGTGTTCTAATATAAGGAGGCTCAACTAATCCACCTGGTTTGGGGATTGGATGACTGTACCCTTCAGCATCTTCGTAGGCATAGCTCGGATCCCATAATACTGAAACAGGAAGTAGTGAGGTTGGATCTCTTCTAGTCTCGCAGCAAGCAATTTCTACCGGGTCTTCCGGGCATACCAGTGAATCCAGGGATTCACGTATAATATAAATACGCTGACTATCGCAGCGACTGCTATTACCCCACACATCCATACTGATCACACTGCGTTCAATATACCCGATAAAATCAGCACTGTCACAATTATAATCTACCCAGATTCGGTGGAGTTCTTCAAACTGAAGACCATAACCGCAATTATCTCTGGTCGGTGTTGCATTAATGAATTCTTCCGCATCCCAGCAGTTAAGTGTATCATTCTGGCAATTGATCATACGAGCCCATTTATCTTCTACCGTGAGGTTTCCCCAGCAAGCATTATAATCAGCTCCTATTACTTTATAGGTAATTAATAGACCTCGTTGGTTACCAGTCAATGGATTGGGTAATGGTTGTCCATAAGGATCATACAATTCTAAGATTGCTCCCGAGCAGCCAGTGGTATCTTTCACTACGTCGCTAATAGTGACCAAATATTCACAAGCTGTATCAAGACCGAGGTAAACATGGTCAACACAACTGAAATTACAAGCTTGTGCTTTACTACTTTGCGCATAGGCTACCATCGAAAATAATAGAACTACATTTAATAGGATCTTATTCATGTTATTACTGTTAAATGAAATAAACATCCAAGGCAGCCCACTAGCTGCTGGAATAAAAATGTAGTTAAATCTTACCTGAGCGGTCTAAAAGAATCGCATTTCAAAAATGCAATTTGTGTAGTTTATTACTTGTGAGAAGTAGTCAAGAGTAAATATAGATATATTGTATTAGATATTTAGTGAATTTATATATAAATAATATATATATTTTAGGAACCTAAATAATCTATGGATTTAGATGTAGAAAAATAACTTATTTAAAAATCTTTTATATCCAAGAAGTTTTCTATTCTACAGATTGGATTTCAGTGACCATTGCTTCTTCTTCAGGCGCATCGATTTCATCAATTTCTACCTTCAGGTTTTCAATAATAAACAGCTGACGATCGGGAGTATTTTTTCCCATATAATATTTAAGCAGTGTATCTATATTAGTATTGTCACTTAATATAACCGGATCGAGTTTTATATCCTCACCTATAAAATCACCAAATTCGTTCGGTGAGATTTCACCAAGACCTTTGAATCGTGTGATTTCCGGTTTGCCCTTTAGCTTATTAATGGCGTCTTTTTTTTCTGATTCAGAATAACAATAGAAAGTCTTGTTTTTATCTCTTACTCTAAATAAAGGAGTTTCTAAAATATACAAATGTCCACCCCTTACCAAGTCCGGAAAAAATTGAAGAAAGAATGTCAGCAATAAAAGTCGAATATGCATACCATCGACATCTGCATCCGTAGCAATAACTACTCGGTTGTATCTCAGATACTCAATGCCATCCTCAATATTAAGTGCATGTTGTAATAAGTTAAGTTCTTCATTTTGATAGACCACTTTTTTAGTCATCGAATAACAATTAAGTGGTTTACCACGTAGACTAAATACTGCCTGAGTTGCTACATCTCTAGCTTTGGTGATGGAGCCAGAAGCTGAGTCTCCTTCGGTAATAAATATGGTAGTATTATTTTTTTGTTCTTCATCTCCTTTCTTGTCTTGAAAATGAACTCTACAATCTCTTAATTTTTTATTGTGAATATTGGCTTTTTTGGCGCGTTCATTGGCCAGCTTTTTAATCCCGGCAATTTCTTTCCTTTCTCTTTCAGATTGTTGGATGCGCTTAAGTAATGCATCATATGCAGCTTTGTTCTCACGCAAATAATTATCGAGTTTACTTGAAATAAAATCATTCACAAAGGTCCTTAAAGTTGGCCCTCCTGGACCGGTATTCATAGAGCCCAGTTTTGTTTTCGTTTGAGACTCAAATACAGGTTCTTCAATGCGAACGCTGATAGCTCCTATGATCGATGCTCGAACATCTTTGGGATCGAAATTTTTTCCGTAAAGATCTCGAATGGTTTTTACCAATGATTCACGAAATGCAACTAGGTGCGTACCTCCTTGGGTGGTGAATTGACCATTTACATAAGAATAATATTGTTCGCCATAATGGTTCCCATGGGAAATGGCAATTTCAATATCTTCGCCTTTCAAATGAATTATGGGGTAACGCAAAGTTTCTTCTTCGGTTTTCTTGGTCAATAAATCGAGTAACCCATTGCGCGAACTAAATGTCTTATTATTGAATCGAATCTTAAGGCCTGCATTGAGGTAAGCATAATTCCAAAGCTGCGCTTCAATGTGTTCGATTTTAAATTTATAATTTTTAAATATGGATTTATCCGGCCTAAATACCATCAGGGTCCCATTTTCCTCAGCGGTTTTAGTAATTTTTGCATCATTGACTAAATTTCCTTTTTCAAATTCAGCCAATTTGAATTTACCTTCTCGATAAGCCTCTACTTTGAAATAATTTGATAATGCATTAACTGCCTTGGTACCTACTCCATTTAATCCAACCGATTTTTTGAAAGCTTTAGAATCATATTTAGCACCTGTATTGATTTTGGAGACACAGTCCACTACTTTGCCCAATGGAATACCTCGACCATAATCCCTTACGATTATCTCACCATTTACTAATTGAATGTCAATTGTCTTTCCATAACCCATGACGTATTCGTCAATAGAATTATCGATAACTTCTTTTATTAAGATATAAATACCGTCATCAGCTGCCGTACCATCTCCAAGCTTACCAATGTACATTCCAGGACGCATACGGATGTGCTCTTTCCAATCTAATGACCTTACATGATCTTCGGTATATTGAGTAGGTTGACTCATACAATAGTTATTACGATAATTAACAAAATAAATTTGAAGATAATTTTCCAGGTCGGTCTCCTCAAACCCGATCAATGGCTACAAGTAGACAAATTAGCCTACTTAAAGGCCAAAAATAACTAATCATATTAAAATAAAAAATAATTTGAGGTAGCTTTTAATTCTTTTGACTCTTTGAAGCCAATCTATCCGACAAGGTTGGGAAGGCAGCGCTACCATAATGAGAAAAGTCTTGAGAAGCTTTGAGTGGTAATTGGTAACTATTAACAAAGTTTTTAAAAAATGCAGTCAACAGATTATACTCAATGTTCTTGGAAGTTGGTTTTGGGTAGTAAGCAAGGTGTTTGATGTTTCCTTCTGCATCCCAAAACACATTCAACCAGAGTTTAATACCTTTTAAATCAACTCCAAGCTCTTGAGAAAGATCATCCATTTTTTCTACCATATGCATCCAATTTTCAAAAGCCAATTTCATATCATCTTTGCAAACTTCTAAAAGGTTTATATTTTTTAAGTATAACCGTTCATATTCTTGAACATGATCGCCTATTACGAAAACATTTGGTAAATCAGGGGATTCTACAGTTTGTGCCTCCATTCTAGCGAGAATGAACATGAAAAAGACTACTGTACCCCAGGATATATAACGGTTCATCACTACTAAGTTAAGCAAATATCATGACAATTATATTTATAATCACCTTAACACACTATTATTTATAATCTTCAAAATTGGTAGAAACAATTCATCAATTCATAGAATTAAAACAATATTAACTTAAATTTGGGTGTACCTTGTGCTAAATATATTTTTTAAGATATGATCTTAGATTTATTCTGCCTCTTAATCGCCGTTTATGCCTTCTATATGGGCTATACAAAAGGAATAATTCAAACAATATTCAATACATTGTCCATATTTATTGGCCTTTTGGTAGCGCTTAAGCTATCCCCGATATTAATCAATTTATTAGAAAATATATTCAACAAAGAATCCACTCTAGTTTTCATTTTAGGCTTTGTTCTGACCTTTATCATCGTATTAATATTAATTCGTTTCATTGGAAAAAAACTGGAAAAAATATTCAAGACCATCAAATTAAACTTCATCAATAAACTTGCCGGTGGAGCTGTTTTATGTTTTGTTTTTCTAGTCTGCTTCAGTTACATAGTGTTCTTTTTAGATAAAACGCATCTGATCACCGAATCGACCAAGCAGAAATCATTTTCCTATCCCGTCCTTCAGGTTTTACCGACACACTCTAAACAGCTCATGGAAAAAGTGAAACCATTCTTTAAAGAATTTTGGGATAAGACGGTTGAAATTGTTGATGACATCAAGGAACAAACAGACGAAAAATGAGGTAACGTGGTTCGTGGTACATAGTGCTTAAGTACTCCAATCCTCAACTTTGCTATATTTACTTTTTTCGTTTTTTAGCCCAATTTTATTATCCATTGAGTTAACTTGATCAATGGTTAGAAGCCAGATTTCTTCAAATATTCACTCGCCATACCTACTATCCGCTGAATAACTTCTTGAAATATAAGTTCTTATCCCAGTTGGTCTAATGGCAAGACGAACCTTTCATCGAACTCAAAATTTATGGTTCAGCTATTGATTTTATCATAGAAATAAAAATAATTTAAAATTATTGTATTGATCCAACAACAATTTTGGTGGATTAGAGGTTATTCTTTTGTTTAACTTTATGTTTCAAACATTAAACATTATTTATTCATTAAAATTTTTGCAATGAAAACACAATTCAAAAAATTAACTCTCCAATTATCAGCCATCTTATTTTTTGCTCTCTTAGTGGTTGGTTGTGCCAAGCAAGAAATGCCGGCAGTTGCTGAACAAGACGATTTTTTACAAGAATTAATTACAAGCTTAGAAAATGCAGAAGAAATGGAACAGGGTGTGGAAACGCGCTCTCACAAAAAAAATACTTTTTATACCTTAAGAGCAGCACTTAAGTGTGTTGGTCTTTCAAGTGTACTCAGAAATTATCGATTGACCCTATTTGCTCCTAACGATGCAGCTTTTGCAGCGCTCGGATTAGATGCAGATAATATTTGTGAAGCTTTTGACACGGAATCTTTAACCAATATTTTAACTTATCATGTAATTGGCGAAAGAATTCCCAAGGTAAGCGCAGGAAGTTTGACCATGTTAAATGGTAATCCAGCGAACATTATATCCAAACCGCTCACTATTCGAGGTGCTTACTTCAAAAGATATTTAATTAATGGAGCAAGATTGATTGGTCGAGGATCATGTCGTGGCATCAAAACCTTTGTCATCAATAAAGTACTATTGCCTCCATCAGTCAATATCGTCGAAGCCGCTCAAGCAACGAGTAAATTCAGTATTTTAGTTCAAGCGGTGCTTGCAGCAGATCCTGGAGTTGTAGAAGCGTTATCAGCACCTGGCGCCGGTGTCACTGTTTTTGCGCCTACTAACGAAGCATTCGGTGACCTTTTAGCGGCCTTAGGTGTAGGTTCATTAGAAGAAGTTATTGGAGCAATTGGCGTAGAAGGATTGACCAAAGTGTTACAATATCATGTGGTTCCAGCCATCGCCTATTCTACTGATTTGGTAGATGGTTCGGAATTGCCTACGCTGCAGGGAGAAACTATAGGAGTTGACCTTGCTAATTTAAGTCTAAATGATAAGTCTGGAACTGGTACTGGATTGGTTGCAGATTGCTTGGATATCGTAACCTCAAATGGCATTGTACATACTATAGACAAGGTAATGTTACCTCAAGAAATTCTCGATGCACTCTAAATTATAAGTGCTAAGCTTTCTATATACATCAGGGGCCAGCTATCAAGATAGTTGGCCCTAATTTTTTGTAATTAATGAATCCTACAATCCCAATGCCTTTTGGAATCAAAAGTTAGTAACTTTTGAGAAATGACGAGCAAACCATTCGATGGAAGAACTTTCGATCTTTAGTCTTCATTCGATGGTAGTCAACAGTTTAGCTTACTGCACCAAGGTTCATACTTCTTGGCGTGTTGGTGAATGCAGGTTTATTTATCTGCTTTTCAATCTATCTTTCCTGATCGCACGAAAGCAAATCTCAGTTTTCAGATCACTTTCAGTAACACATGGATACCACAGATCCAGGGTAAGCATAGTTTTGTTTATGTTTTAACCATAGTACCCCATAATAAATCTTTCAGCTCATCGATATGATAATTTGAAACCGCACTTATAAAGATTTGAGGGATATCCCGCGGAAGTTGCCGCTGAATCAATTCTTCCCATTCTTCATCAATCATATCACATTTTGAAATGGCAATGATTCTAGGTTTGTGTAATAACTCCTTATTGTACTGGACACATTCATTTAATAAAGTTTGATAGGCTACTCCGAGGTCATCCTCTTCACAACTTATGATAAACAGCAATACG
>JAHEJC010000518.1 GCA_024639065.1 Lewinellaceae bacterium
TATAATAGTATGGGCTCCTATTTTCACATGATCTTTAATTATTACTTGGGGATCAATTCTGGCCGTAGGGTGAACGCTGATTGAGTTTTTGAATTCTTCATCTGATAGGGATTTTGATCGAAATGAGGTGACAATCGAATTATAAACATGGAAAGGATCAGTGCATAGTAGAAGAGCTTTTCCCTTAGGTACGTCTATCTTTTCATTAATAAGAATTATGGTGGCTTCGGAATGAATGGATTTTTCAAAATATTTTGGAATATCGACGAAGGTTATATCCCCTTTTTCTACAGAATGAATTACATTGATTCCGGTGGCCTCTAAGTTGTTATCTCCAATAATCTGGCAGTTGTATTTTACAGCGATCTCAGTCACAGAAATGGAAACAGGAAATTTCATGATCAGTATTTTTTACAAAAATGCTATAAATTCATTAAATTGAAAGAAATCTAGATATTATGATATCATCTTATAACCGAAGAGATTGGCTTAAGACTGGCCTTTACGGTTTAGGGGCTGTTTCACTTTTAACCAATTCTTCTCCCTTTGATCTAAAAAGAAGGCATAAAGATGTTGTGCGGTTAAGTCACAACGAAAACCCTTATGGCCCCTCTGCAAATGCTAGAGAGGCGATTATACAAAGTATTTCAAAAGGCAATCGTTATCCTCGGCAGGCCATTACGGACTTAAAAGAAGTAATTGCTTCAAAAGAAGGAGTTCAGGCTAAAAATATTTTGATAACTGCAGGCTCTACCGAAATTTTAGGATTAATGGGTCTAATTTATGGGATTCAAAAAGGAAATATTATTTCTGGATTCCCCACCTTTGACTATCTAATGTCGTATAGTAAAAACTTTGATTCAGAGTGGATAAGGATTCCCCTGGACAAAGAAATGTACCCGCTGAAAAAGATCGAAGAACGAATTGATTCCAATACAAAACTTGTATTTATTTGTAACCCAAATAATCCGACGGGAACCTATATTCCTAAGTCAGATATGAAAGTTTCTATCTTATCAATGGCACAAAAGACACCGGTTTTTGTGGATGAAGCTTATATTGAATTTACCGAAGGAGGCATTAATAATTCTTTTGCTCATATTGCTGCTAGAAACCCGAACGTAGTAGTGGGACGGACTTTTTCAAAAATTTATGGCATGGCCGGCTTACGCATCGGCTATGCAATAGCTCATGAAGATTCCATAAAAGTAATGCAGAAATATTTTATGGGTAGAATGGTTACACCCAGTGTAACTTCACTCGAAGCAGCAAAAGTGAGTGTAGGAGATGATTTATTTGCCGAAAAAAGCAAATCACTTACCCTGGAAGCTAAGCAAATGGTGTATACGGCATTTGAACAATGGGCCGTAAAACATTGGAGAAGCCACACCAATTTTATTTGGTTTAAAACCAATAAATTTCTTCCTGGAATTTATGGATCTCTAGAAAAGAAAAATGTATTTATCCGTACTTATTCACATACTCCAGGATATGCTCGCGTGAGCATTGGAACCAAAGAAGAAATTCAAATATTTCTTGATGAGTTAGGAGGCTTGATTGCTTAATGCGCTTCTAACCAATTATTACCAATATCTAATCCAACTAAAATAGGTACTTGTAGTCCGGGAATAGCATGTTTCATCTCATACTCAACTAATGTCTTCATTTGATCGACCTCTTCCTTCAATACATCGAAGACCAATTCATCATGTACTTGTAAAATCATCTTACTGGTTAATCCTGCTCTTTCCATTGCTGCTTGGGTATTAATCATAGCGATTTTTATCATATCCGCAGCGGTACCTTGAATAGGTGTATTGATAGCAATCCGTTCAGCATTACTCCGGGCCAATCCATTTCTGGAATTTATATCCCTTATATATCTTCTTCTACCCAGCATGGTGGACACATACCCATGCTCGCGGGCGAACCGCACTATATCTTCCATATATTTTTTGAGGCCATGATACTGTTTGAAATAGTTTTCGATAAGCTCTTTGGCTTCTTTTCGCGGAATGCTTAACTGTCGGGAAAGGTTGAGGGCTCCTGCTCCATAAATGATACTGAAATTAACCGTCTTAGCATTCCTTCGTTGTTCGGCTGTCACTTCGTCTATAGGTAAACCGTATACTCCAGCAGCCGTAGCTTTATGAATATCCAAACCTTGGCTAAAGGCGTCCAGCATAGCCTCCTCTTTACTTAAGTCAGCAATAAGCCTCAGTTCAATCTGAGAATAATCAGCTGAGAGTAAAACATGATCATTATCCCTGGGAATAAAAGCTTTCCGAATCTCTCTTCCAGCTTCATCTTTTATAGGAATATTCTGAAGATTCGGATTCTCTGAACTCAATCTTCCAGTTGCAGCTCGAGCTTGATTAAAAGAGCTGTGCACCCGACCCGTTTTGGAATTAATCAAATAGGGTAGAGTATCTACATAAGTGCTTTTCAATTTTGAAAGCTTTCGATGATCTCGGATCTTTTTCACAATATCATGATCAATTGCCAACTCTGATAGTTTATCCTCGTCCGTCGAATATTGCCCCGTACTTGTTTTTCTCCACCGGTAGGGAATCTTTAGTTTGTCAAACAATACCTCACCTACTTGACGTGGGGAGGCTATATTAAAGTCAACACCAGCCAATTTGTATATTTCTTTTTGCTTAGCTAGAATTTGATTTCCAAGGTCTTTCGAGTATTCGTGTAAGAAATCCGGAGCAATATGAACACCTTCGTATTCCATATTTGCCAAGACCCGAATAAGAGGGATTTCAATATCATTGTATAATTTAAGCACCTCAATCTTGGCAAGCTCACTTTTCAATGGATCTTTTAGCTGATAGGTAATATCCGCATCTTCAGCTGCATATTCAGCCACTTTGTCTATGTCTATATCCCGCATGCTTAATTGCTTGACGCCCCTTTTTCCAATCAAAGACTCGATCGGAACCATAGAATAATTTAAATAAGCCTCGGATAAAAATTCCAGCTTATGTCTATTCTCGGGTTCAAGCAAATAATGTGCAATCATCGTATCAAATAAAGGTCCCATAACTTCAACCCCAAACCATCTCAATACCAGGAGATCATATTTTATGTTTTGACCAATTTTTTCAATAGAAGAATTCTCAAAAACTGGTTTAAACGAAATGACAATTTTTCGAGCTTCGTTCTGGTCTTCAGGTACCGGTACATAATAGGCCTCGTTCGGAGAGGTAGAAAATGCGAGGCCTACGAGTTCAGCTTGATTTGGATCGATCGAAGTGGTTTCGGTATCGAAGCAAAATGAGTTTACCGAATTAAGATGTTCAATCAGCGCAATCCTTTTTTCTTCATTATCAATTAAGTGGTATTCATGAGTCGTATTTTCTATCGTCTGAGCAGATACTTTATATTTTTTTGGTGGTTTTGGTTTATCAGTCACCGCATTCCCGAAAAGATCTTTCTGAACTGGACCTTTATTGGTGTCCTCTTCGAGGATGGCGGTTGCGAGTGTTCTAAATTCAAGCTCTTGAAAGATGGAAGTTAGTGCTTTTCTATTAATAGGGGATAATTCATATTTATTTGCATCAAATGAAATCGGTGACTCCGTATTGATAGTCGCTAATTCTTTAGAAAGAATCGCTTGATCCGCGAAAGTCTCTACACGCTCTTTGAGTTTACCTTTTAATTGATCCGTATTTTGAATCAGGGTTTCAATATTATTGTATTCCTTTAGAAGCTTAACAGCGGTTTTTTCTCCTATTCCTGGAATACCAGGTATATTATCCACGGCATCTCCTTTCAAACCCAACACATCAATGACCTGATCTATGGATGCAATATCCCATTTTTCAAGAATTTCTTTTTTTCCTAAGATGTCCACGCCATTTCCTTGACGAGAGGGTTTATACATAAATACCTGATCAGAAACCAGCTGGGCAAAATCTTTATCAGGCGTTACCATATAGACACTGAATCCTTGAGACTCTGCTTGTTTTGCAATTGTACCAATTAAATCATCCGCTTCATAACCTTCCATTTCCATAATGGGAATATTGAATCCTTCAACGATTTTGCGTA
>JAHEJC010000519.1 GCA_024639065.1 Lewinellaceae bacterium
CACTCACCTAAGTCGATTGTAACAGCCATACCAACATTAGTTAAACTAAGTGCTTTAAACTGAGCTTCTCTTAACATAGCCCAATTACTTTCGGTAGGTTCTTCTTTTCTTTCCATATAATTTGACAATTGGACGAATAGAAATGGAAAATCTCCTTGATCCCATCTGTTTCGCCAGTTTGAAATCAAGGTTGGAAACAAGGTGCGGTATTCAATCGCACCATCAGTGTTGGATTCGCCCTGATACCAGATTACTCCTTTGATTTGAGTTTTCAAACACGGAGCCAACATCGCATTGAAAAGTCCTCCCGGCTTCCATTGAATAAAGGTTTGGGGTGCAAGCGGAGGCATGATAATACCAAACTTGTATCTCCATGCTCCTTTCAGATCCACGATTGTATTTTCGGTTTCCAAACTGTAGGGTTTATCTGGTACAAACCCTCCTCTACCTCTCAAACTCATTACGCGGATAGTAATATTATTCTTACCGGCTTTCAAGATACCGGGATTAACGTAATATCTTCTCGGTGGATACTGATAGGTTGTATGACCTACGTAATGACCATTTATAAAAACAGAGTCGGCATCAACGATTCTTCCCATGCGCAAATATCCCTTCTTGCCTTGCTCTGAGCGAGGAAGATTAAACGCTCTTCGGTACCATACAACTCCATTGAGTGGACCGTCAGATCCAGCCTCCCAATACCCGGGTAAATCAATCGCCCTCCAGCCAGAAGTGTTTAACTTCTCCTTGCTCCAATCCTTTCCGGCACGTTTGTGTCCTTCATCGTGTAAATTGGCATACTCGTACCACTCTGAAAAGCGTTTATTGTCGTTTTCACTAATTTGACCAATGAGCTCATCATCTTTAAACCGGAGCAATTCTTTATAATGGGCTGGGAATGATTTCAATGCTTCTTCGCTCACCCAGGCTTCAGCTGGTGAACCGCCTAAACTGGTATTAATCAGCCCAATGGGAATATCGTATCTATCAATTAATTCGGTTGCAAAGAAAAAGGCTACTGCAGAAAATTTTAGAACACTTTCTGGTGTGACTGCCTCCCACTTTCCGTCCTGAACATCGTCTCTTTCCTGCTGAAAATCAAAAGTCTTATATACCTCGAAATAGCGGATAGTAGGATAGTAGGCATTTTTGATTTCTTTTTGATATAATGGACTCACCCTGGCCATGGATATTTCCATATTGGACTGTCCAGAGCAGATCCATACATCCCCGATCAGGATATCTTTAACTGTAAGTGTATTATTCCCGATGATTTTCAATATATGAGGTCCACCAGCGCTCATCGGGAGTAACTGAACCTCCCAGCTTCCTTCCTTTGTAGCAATCGTTTCATAGGACGCACCATTAATAGCAACGATTATCTCTTCAAATGCATCGGCCCATCCCCATATAGTAAGCGGAATATCTCTTTGCAAGACCATTCCATCGCTTATCAGCCGGGGGAGATGCACGTCTGCGTTTGCCGTACATAGGTATAAAAAATAAATCAGCCAGGCAGCTGCTATTCTTTTCCCTAAATACCTATTGATCGTCCTGCTCATAATTAGGTTTATTCAAATTATATATTGCTCCGTTTCCACTTTGGAAAGCAATTTTTAAACCAGCCATCGATGGCTTTGAACCGACACTTTCTAGAATTGATTGAGTGTGCATTATTCGGAACTCAACCTGATGCCATTATCCATTAAAAATTCCTAGTGTAATTTTGATCATTGCCGTACCTTAGCCTCTGTCAGTTGACGATCGTACTATTACCCGCGTATCCAGCGTAACACCATTAGACACAACACTTTCCTCAGGTCCTTCCAGGATTCTTAGAACCTGTTCAACTGCTTTTTCGCCCATTTGGAGCGCTGGATGCCGAACAGATGATAATTGCGGTTCAACGATTTCACAAATTGGGTCATTGTTAAATCCCATAATGGCCAACTCATCGGGAATAGCAATTCCCTTGCTTTTCGCAAATCTGATAGCGCTTACCGCAGCCGTATCATTTGCACAAAATATTCCATCTGGCGGATGATCAAGGTTTAAAACAAATTCAGTAAGTCTAAAACCTTCTTCAGCACTTAAATTGTTAGCTTCCATGATTATGGACTCATCAACTTCATAATTATGCTTGGTCAATGCCGAGATGTATCCTGTCCTCCTATCCTCATAAATGAGTTGGAGTCTGGAGCCGCCGAAATGGGCGATTCGCTCGCAACCCTGTTCTATTAAATGCTCAGTTGCCTCAAAAGCAGCCTTAAAATTGTCAATATGAACTTTATGAATGTCTTTAAGTGCAGGAATTCGATCTACATATACAATTGGAATATGATTGTCTGTTAGTAGAGAAAAATGATTATATTTCTTCGTTTCCATTGATAGCGAAACAATCAGTGCAGAAATTCTGCTTTCAAATAAAGTCTGTAAATTTTCAATTTCTATATCCAATTTATCCTGCGTCTGAGTAATAATTACCTGATAACCGGCTTCTTTTGCAGCGTTTTCGATTCCGGAGATTAAAGTTGAAATAAATGGTCGGTTTATCCATGATACCATGATCCCTATCGTATTGGATTTATTTGTACGTAGAGAAGAGGCTAACTTATTTGGACGATATCCTCGCTTTTTTGCTAATTTTTTTACGGCATTTTTCGTCTTTTTCCCAATACCTTTGTTATTGTTTAAAGCGCGAGAAACAGTTGATGGAGATACATTTAATTCTTCCGCCAAATCATAAATGGTGACGTCACTGTTTGTTTTTTTCATATTCTTAAATTCAATTTTAAGAAATTCCCGTTCTGTAATAAGTGATGCGACGCCATTATTGTTGCAAATATATTAATCTATATCACAAATTAGTTGCAATCGATTGCGTTTTATTAATTAATTGCTAGATTCGTATTTAATATTAGATTACAAACGAATAATTGGATTACTACATTCCAAAGGGATAATTTCAAGAAATTATGATTACCCCAGAAGACACATTTTGAAATTGAGAGTTGTGTATAACAAATGAGATAAGCAAATTAAGTTATTTACCTTGATAAACTCGTTGTGCATAATTAATCATCGCTAACTAATAATAAATCTTGAACCTCTGAACCAAAATATCAAAAGATTTGGTTGTAAGAAAAAAAGAAATTGATGGTAATAAATCGTCCCGGAATCGTTTGAAGAAGGCCACGAAACCTAGTAACTTGTCAGGCCATAGCAAGGTAAGTGGATTATGCAGTCAAAGCGAAAATGCCAGAGCGGGAAAATCAGATTTAATTAAAAATGTGCTAAAAAGATAATAGCATGAAAAACAGTAAATTCTAGCTCTTCGTGATAACCAAAATACCTTTATTAAAATTCAGTAGTGTCCTTTTTGTGGTCATAATATCGCTTATGATTCAATTATCTGCCTGTACTAAAAAGGATGCAAGTGATCTAGTTGAAGAAAACAACTCCTCTATATCCTTTATGTTAAAGTCAACTAAGGAAACAGGAATTGCTTTCAACAACCATGTCGAGGAAAAGTACGAGACATTTTTTGATTCATATGCTTATGTTTATACTGGTGGTGGTGTAGCGGTAGGTGACATAAATAATGATGGCCTTCAGGACATTTATTTCACTGGCAATGAGGTTAATGACCGACTCTATATTAACCGGGGTAATTTCAATTTTGAAGATATAACTGATAAATCGATTATCACAGGAAAAGATGGTTGGCACAATGGAGTGACCATTCTGGATATCAATGCTGATGGTTTAAATGATATATATGTTTGCCGGGGAGGTTGGAAAGAGGAGCCAAATCAGCGCAGAAATCTGCTCTATATTAATTCTGGCGATGGTCCTTTTTTGGAAAAAGCGGAAGCATATGGATTAGCAGATGAAGGCTTCAGTATGCAGGCATCATTTGTAGACATTGATAATGATAATGACTTGGATTTATATCTAACCAATAGACCTGATGAATACTATTTACCATTATCCGTGATGGAAGAACGAGCTAAAAGTGGTCCGGATTGCTGCAGCGACCGTTTGTATCGCAAT
>JAHEJC010000520.1 GCA_024639065.1 Lewinellaceae bacterium
TTGAGTCTGGGTTTGATCAATTAAGTTAGTATGATATGAGCAACGATTGTGGGGTGGCCCGCCTGTGCAGTGGGTGCGGGTGCTAGATCTTTGGATGGGTATTGGACAACCTTGAAAACCAACGACTAGTGTATCATTCCTCATCGTGCACAAATGAAATTTGTTGGTCTCTCGCAATCACAGAAATATTTGGGTCATTGGCAGTCGTACGCAGGGCGACGAAGCAATCCATTACCACATAGAGATGACATTCACTACAGAATGACATCTTCTCTGCCTGGACGATTACTTCACTCCGCTGACCTGTAGCAGGCAAGTTCGCAAGGACATAAAAAACCTTCAATTAGAGGAGTTAAGCGAATAGGGGTTTAGGTTTTGTGATCGAAATATGTTCTGGCTTTCATTTTGTGCTCATTATCTTAATCCCAAATTTCATTCAGCCTTCAACCTTCACCATTATTGACCAAGTTTTTTTGGCGTTTTTTAACTAGGGAAGATTCAACTTTTTAACTATAGCCTTAAATCTAGGATAATCATGCAAATGTTTTAACTCTTGAACCATTGTCAACCAGGGCATAAAAGGATATCTGGCATTATAAGACTTCTCCAGATAGTCCAATGCTTTTTCATGGTTCTCCAAATGAGCATATACCTCTAACAACAACCAAAGGTCAAATACCTTTTCATCCTGAGCAATTTTCTCAGCCCAAGCTATAGCCTGAACTTTCCTACCTGCTTTAGCTAATGACCAAGGAATCATAGCTCTCCAGTTGGGATCATTAGCGGCTGCATTCTCCGCTAATCTGAGTGCTTCTTGGTGATTTCCCATTGCTGATGCGATCCTACTGCTCACATGTAAGGCTTCTCCGTAATCGGGATCAATAGCTAAAGCTTTATTGATCCATTGTTTTGCTTTAGGCAAGTCTCCATTCCAATACAGCGCCCACGAATTCCAGGCGACCAACTGTTTGTCTTTCGGAGCCATTTTCGCAGCACGCTCAATATAGTCAAGACCTTCATCATATTGATCTACCAACATCAGATACCAACCGTAATCAGAATAGGCAAACGCCGGGGCATACTTTTCTCCAATCACTCGGTCAAAATAATAGGCCACACTATCAAAATTCCAGCTGTCATATAGGTGGTTCCTTGCCCGCATTGCCAACTCAGCAACATCTTGCCCAAAACAAGAACTTGACGGGCCCAGATAAATGGATGCTATTAATAAAAGAATAAATGATTTTGGATTTAGAAAATAATTAACGAATTCATAGGTTCTCATGTGTATTAAATTAAAATCTTCCTCTCTTTAATTTAAGGGAATATTGGTCGTAAGCTTGTAAAACTCTTGAGCATAAACGCCTTCCTTTAAATTACGTCCGGCCATAAAGCGGAAATCGTATTTACCTTTAGTTCGAAATTTGATGTATGGCCCTAACCAGTGATAAGCACTTTCGAAATCGCCTTCTCCAAATTTAAGAAAAACGCCTTCATAATGGATACCCACCGAAAGATTTTTACTCACCCAATATCCCGGGGTTACCCAATAAAAAATTACATCCGCTGTAGACCGGTTCACTGGATCGGTTACTTTGTCACGAAAGTGTTGATAAAAGGAAAAATATACTTCGGTATCCATACGTCCCGGATAAAAATATAAGGAAAGATTGGGAGCGATGCCTTCAAAGGCCACACTTTCGTCACCACCAGAAAGAAATTTACCATGGGTGAATCCAAGTGAAGGACTTACATATGCATTACCATTAAACATATTAAATCCTAGTCCAAAGCCATTTTCAATCCACAGATCAGAACTGAAGGTCGTTTGAGGTAATCCAAAACTCGGGTTAGTCCACATAACGCCATAAAAGGTTAAATCCAATGTTGAGGAAAGGCCCACGCTCCCATACATAACCGGGTAAAATCCAAACGCATTTTCCATGTTAAAGGTAATTCCAAATGTGGAGGGTCTTATATCATTAGAAATTTCCTGTGCATCAGTTTGTAATGAAACCAAAACGAAAGTGCATAAAATAATAAGGTTTTTCATAATTGGCTTTTTTGAGGCGAGAACAACTCCACTAAGTTAACCAATTTCGGATTAAATTCCTAGCTTAGATGAAAGAACGATACCACATTCCTGAAGTCAAAAATTTACAAATAACAACTCAATTAAATTAAGTCATTTAATATTAATTTTGCAATAATCAATCTTGTTAAGATAACAGCCAAAAAATTAAAAGAATTTTGATTTACTCCAATGAATATATTAACCTAAAGAGCACTTTATAATAATAACAATAAGCACCGTATCTTTACCATATGTCAAGAGCAAATAGACTGGCGGCTATCATGTTTACCGACATCCAGGACTATACCAAGTTAATGCAGGAGGATGAGAATAAGGCTATTGAAATCCGGAAGAGACACCGGGAAGTTTTCCAACCCGTTACGTCTAAAAACAAGGGCGAGGTCATACAATATTATGGTGACGGTACGCTGAGCATCTTTGAAAGTTGTGTAGATGCGGTAAGGTGTGCAAAAGAGATGCAGGATCAGTTTCAAGCAGATCCAGTTATTCCGGTGCGCGTTGGTATCCACTTGGGTGATATCGTATTGACCGAGGACGATATTATAGGCAATAGCGTAAATCTTGCATCTCGTGTAGAATCGCTCGGTGTGCCAGGATCAGTACTCATTTCTCAAAAAGTCTATGATGAAATCCGGAACAAACAAGAATTTCAGGTCCATAAACTAGGCAAATTCCACTTCAAGAACGATAAGCAACCTCGTACCATATATGCTGTAATGGGTGGCAATCTGATCGTTCCCAAAAAGCACGAACTCCAGGGTAAATTAGAAGTTAGCATATGGGCAAAACGTAAAAAACGGATGTTTCAGGCATTCGGGTTTGTTGCGGTACTGCTGTTAATTTTTTGGTCGACTGGTATGCATAAGCAGTTATTTAAACGCCCCATCAAAAGTCTGGCCGTATTGCCTTTAAACGATCGAATCGGTCTGTCAATGGACGAAGCTTATATCATCGAAGGACTACACGAAGAGATTATCTCCAAAATGTCCAAGGTGGGACTGAGTGTCAAACCCTATTCCACTATGCGCTCCTATTACACGAATATTAAAACACCACTGAAAAACATTAAGCCACCTGCGGTGATTGGAGAAGAACTGAATGTAGATGGTTTGGTGGAAGGCTCCGTATTCCGATCGGAAGATATCTATCGGATTAGAGTCCAGGTAATTGAAGTCGCCAACGAAGAATATGTTGCAGAACCTTATGAAGCCAAGGCTGCGTTTGCCAGTGTCATGACCATTTTTACAGAATTGGTAAGGGCCATTGCTGATCATATTGAACATAAGCTGTCAGATGAAGCACAGGCGTATCTTGGGCAAAATCAGATAGTAGACCCTGTTGCCTATGATCTGTATCTCAAAGGTCGATTTTATTCAAACAAAGGATCTAATCAAGATGTTCGAACGGCTATTGATTTTTACAATCAATCCCTGAAAGTAGATCCTGAATTTGGAGATGCTCATGTATCCCTGGTTGAAAGTTACTTGCTTTTAGGTTTCTCGAGTAACAATCCATCTAACGAACTGGATAACTTCAGGTATCATCTGAACATGGCAATGGAAAAGGATCCATTCTTTGCCAAGGATCATCACTTGAAGGCAATGGTCAAGGTTTTCGATAATTGGGATTGGTCAGGAGCTGCTGAAGAACTTGAGAAAGCCATTGAGGCAGCTCCTAAATCCTGGGAACCCTATGACTCGTACTGCCAGTTAATGTGGGCTATAGGCGACATGGACAAAAGCATAAAGGCCGGAGAGAAGGCAGTGGAGATAGACCCCAATGCTCATTTCGCACATTGTGATCTGGCTTGGGCCTATTATGGAGCTAGAAAATATGAAATGGCTAAGAAGCAAATTGAAAAGACTAATCTAATCGAACCAGATTGTGAGCATCACAATGGATTATCCATATTGCTCGATATAGATTCCAAGATGAAAATTGGACAA
>JAHEJC010000521.1 GCA_024639065.1 Lewinellaceae bacterium
AGCGCATGAAAATGGTTTACGATAAAGCTGGTATCGTAGACTTATTCACTACCAAAAATATTTCCATTGGCGACAACATCAAAAAGCTAGCAGCCCTACCCCTACACCACCACCCCGGGGAGAAATATACCTATAGTGAAGGATTGGATGTACTCGGGTATTTTATCGAAGTGATCTCAGGAATGAGTTTTGCGGAATATTTACAAACCAGCATATTTAACCCTTTGGCTATGGACGACACGGGTTTCTACTTACCTGATTCCAAAGCATCTCGCCTGGTTAAAATACAACACAAAGTCGATGGGGCTTGGAAGCATTACCCAACCACTTTTTATGATCCGGATTATCCGATTAAAGGCGCTAAAAAATTTTACTCAGGTGGTGCTGGATTGAGCAGCACCGCTAAAGATTATGCCACCTTTCTACAGATGGTCCTAAACAATGGTGAACTGAATGGCATCCGTTTACTCAGCAGAACCACCATCAACACGATAATGCAAAATCAGATCGGTGATTTATGGAATCCAGGTTCCTACTATGGGTTGGCTTTTGGTGTAGTCGATCAGCCAGGAGAAGCTATTGGCGGTCGAGGCAGTGCGGGTACTTTTGATTGGGGCGGCTATTTTAATACTCAATATTTTGCAGATCCTCAGGAGCAAGTTGTTGGTATCTTGATGAAACAGACCCAAGGCCCCGTAGACGATCAGACCAGCTGGCAGTTTAGACAATTGGTATTTCAAGCGATAGACGATTAGGCTCAGATGTCAGTTGGACAGAGGACAGACCGCTGCGCTTTCAGAAGTCAGAGGTCAAAGGTCAGATCGCTACGCTGTCAGAAAACAGAAGTCAGACCGCTTCGCTAAGAGAAAGTCAGAATGCCATGATTGACGATTGCAGATTAACGATCAAACGATTGTCGATTTTATAGATGCATAGATATTGATTCGGATCATTCAAACCCAGACCTCACATTGGCTCAATACCCAATACTCAATTCCCAATACTTTTTTTAAGGTCTGAAAGACCGGTACTATATAGACTAGGGAGTAAGCCCTAGGATTTAAGTTTCATAACCGTCAAACCCTCCTTCGCTAGGGCTCCGGCCGGGCAGGCGGTCCGACTTTCAAACGGTCAAACCTACCTCAACGATTGATTGATCTTTTCCAACATCTCTACTGAAGGCGTCAGTTCTTTTTCTGTCAGTTTATTGAGTGGTGTATCTACCGTGTTGATCATTTGGTGAAGATCTTCGCTATTGGGATCTATGTACAATAATCCTGTTAATATTTCATCTTGATTACTGGCTTCTCGTAATCGGGCTATCGCCGAATTTCGGTCTCGGGGATCCCATTGATCTGTTAGTTTGCTAAGTCGTATGGATGAGCCGTCATGCATCTTTACTTCAATACTTTCTCCTTCGGGGTATTCTACTTTAATCTCTACCATTTCCGGAACAAAATCCATTGCTGAGGTGGCCTCAATATGTTGTCTCACATAATCGTATGACTTGGTTGAACCTTTATTATTGTTGAACGTAACACAAGGGGAGATGATATCGATCAGCGCAAATCCAGGATGACTTAAGGCTAATTTTATTAGTGGTACGAGTTGTTGTTTATCACCAGAAAAACTGCGAGCTACAAAACTAGCGCCTAGTTCCATGGCCATTCCTACCAGGTCTATTGGAGTGAAAGTATTGGGTACACCCATTGATTTGCTGATGGACCCGATATCGGCTGTTGCTGAATCCTGGCCTTTGGTCAATCCATAACATCCATTATTCATAACAATATAGGTCATATTGAGATTACGCCTTACCACATGTACAAACTGACCCATGCCAATGGAAGCCGAATCTCCATCACCGGATACGCCCAGGTAGATTAATTCTTTATTAGCTAAATTGGCGCCCGTAGCAATTGATGGCATACGTCCATGCACGGTATTGAAGCCATGTGAGTTGCTCAAGAAATAAGTCGGCGTTTTTGATGAACAGCCTATCCCGGAAAGCTTCGCCAGTCGATGTGGTTCAATAGACATCTCATAACAAGCTTGAACAATCGAACCGCTTATGGAGTCGTGTCCACAACCTGCACATAAAGTAGAGATCCTACCTTCATAGTCCCGTTTTCTATAGCCAACTTTGTTCGCTGGTAACTTGGGATGGTCAAAAACTGGCTTGATAAAACTCATTTTTTTAGGTTAAGTGGTAAAGAAGTTGAGGTGTTTAGAAAGGATATCTTGAAATATAGGTTTTCCATTTGCTATTTTTTCTCGTTGGTTACTAAGGCTTCAATGGAAAGATGTTGTAAAATTTGGTTGGCAATCGCATTGGCAGGTATAGGGCGCCCATCATAATTCAAAACCGGAATTAATTTTTTTGGATTGACCTCCAATTCTATCATTAGCATTTTACGCATTTGTTGATCTCTGTTCTGTTCTATTACGAAGACTTCCTCATGGTCTGTCAAAAACTGCTCAACGTCTTGGGTAAAGGGAAATGCTTTGATGCACATATTGTCCAAACTGATACCTTGAAGTTCCATTAGGTCCATGGCCTCCAACGCAGCAAAAAAAGTAGTGCCGTAAAATAGCATGCCTTTTTTATGATCGTTTCCAGATATAATTGGAGCAGGCATATACTCTTTTGCGGTATTAAATTTTTTTAGCAACCGATCAACGTTTCGAACATAGGTGTCTCCCTGTTCGGTGTACTTTGCATATTCATCTTTGGAAGTACCTCGAGTAAAAAACGACCCTTTGGTTGGATGGGTGCCAGGAATGGTTCGATAGCAGATACCATCATCATCAACATCCAGATACCGGCCGAATCGTTCCACTTCTTCCAAGTCTTCAGCAGAGAGGACTTTGCCGCGGTCATACTGTTTCGAAGCATCCCAGGTTAAGGGTTCAGACATATGCTCATTCATGCCCAGGTCAAGATCTGACATAACCAGAACCGGCGTCTGAAACCGATCGGCCAGATCAAAAGCAAGAGCGGTATGATCAAAACATTCTTTAGGGGTGCTGGGAAATAAAAGGATGTGTTTGGTGTCACCGTGAGAAGCATACGCTGAACTTATTATATCTGCCTGTTGAGTACGAGTAGGCATGCCGGTAGAAGGTCCTCCACGCTGTACATTGATTAATACAACAGGAATTTCTGCATAATATGCCAGTCCTAAAAACTCATTCATCAAGGATACTCCTGGGCCACTGGTCGTTGTGAAAGCTCTTGCCCCATTCCAGGTAGCTCCGATGACCATCCCTATGGCAGACAATTCATCTTCCGCTTGGATGCTGGCATATTTCTTTTTACCAGTTGCACTATCAACTCTTAGTTTTTTTGCATAGGTTTCAAACGCTTTGGCTATGGACGTTGAAGGGGTAATGGGATACCAGGCAATGATTGATGCGCCTCCATAAATAGCTCCTAAAGCTGAAGCCATATTCCCTTCCATCATAATCATATCCCCGACTAGATCTTTACGTTCTACCCGGACCGGCAAAGGACATTCATAATGCTCATTAGCATAATCGAAGCCCAGGTCCAGTGCTTTATTATTAGGTGGTATCAGTTTCGCCTTCTTCGAAAAATTCTCGGCAATAATCTGTTTGATCACTTCTAGTTCAATATCCAGCAACGCGGCTAGTGCGCCTACATAGACAATATTTTTAAATAATTGCTGCTGTCTGGGATCTTTGTAATGTTCGATACAAAGCTTCATCATAGGAATTCCAATGAAATGAATATCTGATCTAAGCAATTCATTGTGCATTTTTTTGGAATTGTCATAGATCAAATAACCACCGGGCTTGACTGATTCAATATCCAGCAATAAACTTTGAGGATTAACAGTCAAAACAACATCGACCTCACCTTTTCTACCAAGATAGCCTTTTTCACTGACCCGGACCTCATACCAGGTAGGCAGGCCTTGAATATTGGAAGGAAAAATATTTTTGGGTGTAACTGGAATACCCATACGAAAAATCGACTTTGCAAAAATTCCATTAG
>JAHEJC010000131.1 GCA_024639065.1 Lewinellaceae bacterium
GTCCTCCCCATTTGCCGATCCGGGTTTTTCAGAAGCATCGATTCGACCTCGATATTGAAGGGTGCGCTGTGCGTCAAAAACAAAAACATGAGGTGTAGCAACTGGTCCGTATTTCAAGGATACCTTTTCATCATCTCCATCGTATAAATAAGGAAAATTATAGGCCGCATCATCAGCTCTTTGGACCATAGCTTCATAGTCGTCATTTAAGTCAGAGTAACCTAGTTCTTCATACAAAAGACCCAATGGACTATTGGGGGAGATGGCAATGATTTGCACAGATTGATCTTTATAATCATTAGTAATCTGTTTCATTCGTTCTTCATAGGCTTGAGCCGTGGGACAATGATTGCAGGTAAAAATAATCACTAGAACTTTAGCTTGTTCATAATCGTGGAGCGCATGAAATTTTCCATCTACCCCGGGCAGATTAAAATCAGGAGCCATTTCACCAATTTCTAATGGGGCTACTTCCTGTTCACTTACCAAGATGGGATTGGGTGTGAAGAATGCTTCCTCCGCCATCACTTTATCTTCAGTAGTTTGGGGCTGAGAACACCCACTTCCTAGACCAACTACTATAAGTAGAAATCTGACGATATTTTTCATTTGTTATTTTTAAAATTTTGACTGGAATACTTTTTCAAAAATAGTCATATTATAATTAATTGATTAAACGTGTAGACTTGAATTTTGAAGCTCTTTCAACTAGATCTACAGACTGAAGAATTTTTCTTTTTAAAGTGATTGGATAGTCTGGCCGTTCATTGAGGAAGGTTTTGGTAATAGTTACGGCTTCTGGTGAATTATGACCTGAAAACAAGGCATCTAACCATCTTTTGGGAAAAAATATATCACCAGTTTTTTGGATATCTTCTAACCATTCTAGGGCAGGTTGTATATACTTTAGGGCATGATCTCTTCTAAAAGGATGGTTCAGCAGTCGCATGGCTTCAGTTACCCAAGGTTCGTGCTCCCTATAGATAGGGTCGGAGAATAAAAGAAACAACGAATCGCGGGTAGAAAGATCACCGGTTAAAAACTGTGCAGTAAAATTAACTCTTTTAATATAATCAGGATTCCTAAGTTTTTGAGTTTCATTGTAAAGTATAGATTCCCAACCGGGATATTGCATTAACGCAAGTCGGTAGACGGTACTGATTCGATCTTGCTCTGACAAGGCAATTGGTATGACATTGTCCATCGCCAATGTGTTAGCCATTTTCGAAAGAATTTCGATGGATTGACCTATGGATAATAATGAATTAAAAAAGTATTTTTTTAATTGGTTTGGTCTAGACTGGATAGATTCCCAAAGCATATTTTCAAACTCAATAAGAAAAGCCTGATGTTCCGGAGAAGAACTAAATTTATTGAACGCCTCTTGAACATAAGAAAGCAACAAATTAAGAATAAGCGGATCATCTTCATCAGGAATAACTTGAATAAGTTTGGACAGATAGCGATCCATGTTTAGACGATTATTTATAAATTGTTCATGAATTACAATCCAGCTATAAGCCTTGTTCGCATCTTCTTTGATTGATTGATTTGATAAGAGTAAATCGTTAATCAGCGTGCGATTTAATCTCACAGTTCCATAGGGGACATCCGGATATTGGAATGCTAAGTTCTTACGAATCGATTGATGGGAGGAAGTCAGCTCAAAAGCATCTTCATCCTCAACAAATTTCAATTTTTGAGGCCATTCCCGATTTTTGCTATCGGGATCGATGGCTTCTATCAGTAAATTATTCCCTGTCTTAGCAATAGTGATGATAGGCATACCTGGTTCTTTTACCCATATATCACTCCAGGATCTTAAATTTTCGGTTGGATCCAGGATAGAAATAAGATCATCCCACCTTGCATTGCTAAAAGCATATTTATTCAGGTAAGCTTGCAGTCCTTGCTGCATCGTTTCGTCACCGAGTTTATTTTCCAGCATTTGCATGACAATAGGTGCCTTATGATAGATAATGTCCCCATATAAGGTGCCGGCATTGTTTAAATTAGCCAGAGGTTGTAAGATGGGATTTGCTCCAGCCGTTCTATCTACCGAGTAAGCAGCAGGAAAATGGGCAAGTAAAAAGCGCACAGCATGATTGATTTCAGGGTAATTGGGTTGAACAATTTTAGCGGCCATAAAATTGGCAAATACCTCTTTCAACCAGACATCATCAAACCAATCCATGGTTACCAGGTCACCAAACCACATATGAGCTACCTCGTGCGCAATTAGACTGGCTCTGCCAAGGTATTGGGAGGTGGTGGCAGATTTATCCAGAAAAAGTGATCGCTCCCGGTAAAAAATAGACCCCGGATGTTCCATGCCCCCATATTGAAATGGAGGAATGGTAGCCCAACCAAACTTATTGAAGGGGTAGGGGGTCCCTGTATAATTTTCCAACCAATTTTTGGCGTCAATATGTAGCTGCACTATTTCAGGTATATTTCGTGCTAATTTTTCAGGATCATTTTCCCGGTAAAGGAATTCGATCGTGTCTGAGCCAACTATTTCGTTATGCCTAGAGAATTTTCCGACCGCAAAAGCAAATAAATAGCTGGAAATGGGTTTAGTTTTTTCAAAAGCTATTAAATTTTTATTTCCCTCAGCTTCCATACTGAGTAGCCGTCCATTGGATATTGCATCCCATTGATTTGGAATCCGGATTTTTAATGTATAAGTAGCTTTTAGATTAGGTTGATCAAATAATGGAAGGGCTGTTGACGCCCGATCCGGAACGAAAAGGGTGTACAGAAAATCCTCGTTCCGGTTCAGCGACTGATCACCCGCAATGAAATCTATTTCGATTATATGTTGATCTTGACTGCTATCCAAGTTAACGTAGATGTGGTGATCAATAAAGTTAATATCTATTCCTTTATTTTGGTATTTAATGGATTCGAGGTGATGATCCGGGGTCTGAAAATCCAAAACAACATTTTCCTGATTTTGAGCACGAAAAGAAATAGTAATGTTGCCCTTAATGATACTATCCATATCGGAAGGAATGTCCAAGAAAAGATCGTAGTTAATATGGTCTATTGATTGCTTCCGGACCTCCGCTAGCTTTCTGCTTACTCCTTTTTCAAACATATCTGGCTTTTGGAATTTGTTTCTGTTACATGACCCTAGTAAAATTAATCCAGCTATTAATATAAACGCCCGATTAATTATAAATCTGGAGTGAGTAACAATCCTATGCATCTTTAAAATAGTTGGATCTTTCATCCCTTAACTATTAATATTTGGATTTATAGCGGTCACCTATCCATGGATCATTCTTGGTATCTGGATCGAAAGCTCTTAACGGATGCCGCTGAGGGTCCAGGTGTTTTTCATTATCCCATGGTTCAAACGCATTCGTAATATTACCCAGACCCGTACTTTCCAGTTCTGGAAAATGACGTAGGATTACTGATTTCAGATTATTACTGTCTATCCATTCTAGCCCTTCAGCCGTATAATATTTTTCACTATAGCAATCCGTGAAAAATCGGTCTGTTTGCAATCGTCGAGTTGCATTTAATAAAAAGAGTTGGAATTGGGTTTCACCCAAGGCAAATCCGGTAGGGCGTTTATCTTCGGCCATCGTGCCAATTAGCATATCCAATTTTTCTATGTCATTACGATAGATTTTTTTTAACTTTTGGAGATGCTCTTGATTGGGTGTCAATTCTTCAAATGATTTCAAAGGCACCAAGCCAAGCTGTCTTCGAAACTCGTTGTACCGAGGAACCCCTCGTTCTCGCGCTCTTAGAATATCGACAGCACCCAGATCGTATATAGGATTGCCTGGTATGCTTAATTCTTGCATAAATTTGGGATAATTATTTAAAACAAACTGACCAGCATTTTGAACGCCAAAAGATGCTAATAATGTGGGTATACCGTATTTATCAATTAACTTGGCCGAGCCACTTTGACGTGTCATAGGTAAAGGAATAGAAGACCCTTTTTGACCGTTGTTATTACGGATATTAATTACTTCTGGCAGCAGGTTGTGCAGTCGATATGCTTCCACAAATTCCTGGGTTAGACCAAATGGGGAGCCATGTTTGTTTATTGGATTACCTACCACGCCTCCAAGCTCAGTATTGCGCACATTAATATCAGCAACCGTTTTCCAATTTTTCTTTTTCCTTAAAGTGGTGAGATATCCATACCAATTGGTATGGTTGCCTTTATAAATTCCTTTATTGGGATTTATTGCAGAGTTCCATTCTAATGTGTGAATCTTGGCCATTAAGGCAGCATTGATCAATCTGGCAACTTGAAATAGCCGATTGTCGTCCCATTCAGGATGAAGAGTTATCAGTAAATCACAAATGCTATTGTGTTCTTTAACAAAAAGCGTGTGAAGCAAAGATAATCCAACCCACCAATTACGCACGAATCCGGTTTTTTCTATCCCGTTTTTATCTAACGGTAAGGTCCCCTGTACATTTAATTTCATCTTCCCATTCTTCCCCTTTCTCAATGTCTGGAGGGTGGTTTTATCGCTGCCGTAGATCTGAGATCCATCCCACCAGTGCGTAACTTCATTGATAAAAGTCAAGGGTAATTTATCATTCAAACACCTGGTTATATCCTTTTGGGTTCGACCTACGAACATTTTGGTTTGATGGTAACGTTTTCTGATGGGATCATTTTCTAAAATAGGAATCTCAATAATCTCCTGGTTCAAAGTTTCTCCATGGCTTACCCAATCATGCGTCTGGAACTGAACCCAGGCTACCCCCAAAATATTCATAAAGGGGGCTTCTATCATTTGATCCACTCTGGTAAGTAATATCCTGGAGAGTTCCCTTGGATTTGGATCCAACAAATCATTACTCATTTCTTTTTGGATAGCTTGTGCCGTTGCGTTACGCATAAAACGAGTGCCAGCAGATCCTTCCTTTGGATTTTTAAGATTGTTCCATGATCCGTCTGGAGTCCTAAAATGTGTGACTCCTTTTGGAAGTGCTATATCATCCTTGACAAATCCCACTAAAACATCTTCAGGATAAGATGAAATTAGACTGTTTCTATTTAAAATATCTCTCATATAGGCTAAGGTGAGAATCCCAAAAAATACAGGTCTTCGATACCAATTAGTCCAAATTTTATCTCGATACCCCATGATCTTTCCCCAAAAGAAAGTTGTGACTTCAAGGATTACGGTGAGCATATATCCCAATCCATTTCCAATAATTGTTCTTGTTATTCTCCAATTACCTATTCGGAATTTTTGCCCGAGCGGAGCTGGTAAATCTGCATCGGTTATTTCCGGAAATGATAACAATTTATCTTTCTCAAAATAATATATGGAAGGTACAAATTCATGAATTTCAGCATGAGCATTTGACAAAGATCTTTCTAGCATTGTTTTCCATTCCATATGATCCGGTACATTGCTTAAAGCCTCTTGGTAATAATCTGCTGCAACCTCATATTCTTTATTTAAAAAATGAGATAATCCAATAAGGGCCTTTTCTTCTGGACTCTGATATTCATTATTTGAAAGTATTTTTATAGCCTGGTCAAAACGACCGCCTTGAATGAGCAACTTCGCTTTTTTAATACGGCTATTTTCGTGATTGGCTTTCGTCATATGAAAAATAAATTAGAATATGTACTGAGGTATCCTTTATGTAAAATTACAATTAAATCAGGAAGGCTGAAATAGTAGTAAGGACCGTAGAATAATTAAATATTACTGGTAAATAATTTGTAGATAGCTTGCGATTAGAAAAACATAATTTTATATTGTAATCATCGTATAAAGATGTTCTATGCCATTAATTTATAAAAATCTGCAGGAAGTACTATTTGCTATTGAGCGGATCGAAAATAATCAGGTTGAAGCAACCGGTGCCTGGGATGTCGTACAACACCTAGTTCATTGCGGGCAATCCGTTCAATTTTCTATGGATGGATATCCATTAAACAAACATTGGCTCTTACAGGAGACAATAGGTAAAATAGCATTTAATATATTCAGAAGGAGAGGTTTTGTTAAGCATGATACCAATAAATTAACACCAGGCAGTTTACCTACTGAAAAAAATAAGATAACTGATGGAACTCGTTTTCTCATAGCGCAGATAGAAAGATTCGACTCTTGGGATGGTCCTATGAAAACGCATGAATTCTATGGTAAACTAACCAAAAAGGAATTTGCGCTAACCCACGCAATGCATATTGCCAATCATTTTGAAAGCTTTAAATTCTTGGATTAAATTCTTTCCAATCGCATGGGTGGAGGTGTTTATGGAAATATTTTAGTTTAGATACACTATCTTAGTAATCAAAATGTCTAGATGGCTTTCACTTCTCCTAATCCTGGGAGTATTTGCATGTAAGGATAATAGTTACATCGTTTTAATTGATGCCTCAGGAACCAATACATTGCATTTATCATACCAACAACCAGCGGCTTCAGGTCCGGCTCAGGAAATGGCTTCACTTTTAAATATGGCCCTAGGAAATGAAATAGAGGTTGGAGATTCAATACCCAAGATTAGCTCGGGCATTAGGTTTGAAATATTGGCGGAAAATGATATTGATCCACTTCAGTCGGGGATTGCTGCTTATCAGGTTAAGGATAAAAACCTGATAATTCAGGGGAGTGATAGTACCTATCTATATTACGCTATTTATGAATTCTTAGAGCGGGAATTAGGATTTAGATGGTTGGATCCTCAAACGGATTACATTCCAGAATTGAGTGAAATTAGGCTGCCAGTCAATTTGGCATATGCTCATTCACCAGAAATTGCTACCCGTACGGTACATGCGCGCACCTTCTATGAGCACCCGGATTTTGCCAGAAAATTGCACGTTACGAGTGAATCTTTTCCCTATTATGCTCCTCAGGCAAGAGTACATACATTTCATCGGTTTCTTCCCCGCGATATTTTCTTCGCTGAACATCCAGATTATTATGCCCTTCGAAATGATCGTCGTATTACCACCCAATTGTGTCTAACGAATTCCCGGGTTTTGCAAATCGTTATCGATTCCGTGCAGGCCCATTTTGATCGTGATCCCCAAGCAAAAGTGGTCTCTGTGAGTCAGGATGACAATACTCAATACTGCACTTGTATCCATTGTGCCGAAGCGGATGAACACAATGGTGGGCCTGGTGGCACTATGATCAATTTCGTAAATATGGTGGCAAAACAGTTCCCAGACAAAATTATTTCGACACTAGCTTATCAGTATACTCGAAAACCCGGTACAGTCAAACCGGCTTCTAACGTATTGGTTACACTTTGTTCGATCGAGTGCGACCGGAGTGGTTCCATTGAATCCAAATGCAGTGCTTTTGCGGATGATCTTAAGGGATGGAATGCATTGGGGTCTACCTTACGCATATGGGACTATACAACCCAATTCACAAACTTCCTGGCTCCGTTTCCCAATTTCAGAACCTTGCAACCCAATGTTCAATTTTTTAGAGATAACCAGACCAAATGGGTATTTGAGCAACACAGCCATCAGCCCAGTGATTTGTTTGAAATGCGTACTCATCTGATGGCAAAGCTGCTCTGGAATCCGGACTCGAATGTTGATTCTTTGATGGAAGATTTTGCCAATTACTATTATAATCAAGCGGCCGAATTCATTTTGTCGTATAACGAAACCATACATGATGAATTAGAAAAAGACTCCAGTTATTTTCTTTTCTTATATGGCGATCCTTCTCAAGCTTTTAGTAGTTTTTTAGGAGCAGATAAGTTGTCACTTTATCATCAGTATTTTGAAAAGGCAGCATCTGCTGTAAATGGTAATGAAGAGTTGATAAAACGACTTAGAAAAGCGAGAGTAGGCCTTGACTACGCTACGCTGGAAGCGTACCGGAAGAACCTATCTCCGGAATTTTCTCTATTGAATGAGCGTGGCCAACTAAATTCAAAATTTCAAACTACCTTTGATCGTTTTAAACAAACTTGCAAGGAGAACAACATAACCATGATGAATGAGATGCGCTATACGGTAGCAGAATACATCGATGGCTGGGATAAAACAATTACTAGAGCATCAAAAACAAATGAAGCCAAGGGTAAGCAAATTACCCTTCTAACTGCTCCAAAGAAATACGCTGATGAGGATCCCCAGGTATTGACAGACGGTGCTTTTGGTGGTGCTAATTTCTATGCTAATTGGTTGGGATTTGAAGGCAATCACATGGAAGCAGTCTTGGATTTAGGTAATGTAAAAACAATATCTTTTACGGGCATTGCTTTTCTTCAGGTAGTCAATCACCTGGTATTTTTACCTCAAGAGGTAATCTATAGCTACGCTTTGGAAGATAAACAATTTAAACCTCTTGGTAAAGTGACTAATACAAAATTCCTCACTCCTGAAAGTAAAATTAATGATATTGAATATTTTGATTTGTCCTTTAACTCGGTTAAAGCGAGGTACTTAAAAATTAAAGCTGTCAATCTGCTTACACCACCGGATTGGCACCACGGTGCTGGCTTACCGGCGTGGATATTTGCTGACGAGTGGATAGTTCATTAATCGGAAAACCGCAGATAAAGTCATTGGATACTCTAATTCTCGATTAGACCTGCCATTATCATCCAATTAGTGTGTATTACAAATTGCACAAAATTGAAAAAATTTTAGATTTCCAAAAAATTAATACCTTACCTCACCCCTTCCACAACTATTCATTCATCGTAAGGCAATTTGGCAACGAGATTTAAGATCATCTATGCCATTTTTTCTTTGTTCTTTTGGAAACAAAAGAACCAAAATTTTCGGACGTAGCATTTTTTAACGAGCCATTTCGTTAAAATCCTGAAACCCAAAAACACGTCTAAACAGTCCGGCTGCTTTTAACCAACTTCGTGTCAAGGAGCTTTCAGTTAAGTTTATCAGCGGCTCAAACAGTTTTGGCTTTGCTCAGGATTTTTGAACGCTTTGTCCCTAAAAATGCTAATGTCCGGTTAGGCATTGCTCCAAGTCATTCTTTCGTTGACTTTCGATTGGAGAAGCAACATGTCCAATCACATTCGTAGTTGCGAGCCTTTGATCATTTGTGCAAAAGAATAATCAGGAACAAGATAACTGTTACCTGAATTAATTAATGGATTGAAAAATAGGAAAATTGAAAATGATTTATCACAATTTGTTTGTACTTGATGCACACTATTTTATACTCTTGTGCAATTTGTTATACACACATCCATTTATATAAACCAATCGTTTCCATGTAATTCACTAACTTGCTCCAAAAGTAAAAACCATATTATGATTCGATTTTGCTTCATTATTTTTTTGATCAGTTTTTCAGTTACAGCTGCTCAAGCGCAAAAACCACGAGCAAGGGACTTAGGTATACCTTTTGTCGGGACTCCAGGACCATTCAATGCCATTACGGATGTAGAGGGTGTGTTGGTGGGCCACAGTACTATCATTTCCGGTAGTGGGAAAAATGTAGTGGGGAAGGGGCCAGTACGAACCGGTGTTACCGCTATATTTCCCAGGGGTAAAAAATTTAATCCTGTATATGCCAATTGGTATGCACTTAATGGCAACGGGGAAATGACTGGCACTACCTGGGTAACTGAATCGGGCTTTCTGGAAGGTCCGGTTATGATCACTAACACGAATAGTGTGGGCGTGGTGAGAGATGCCGTGCTAAAATGGTATGTTGATACAGGGTGGTATGGTGATGCAAACTGGTGGTATACCTATCCAGTTGTTGGGGAGACTTATGATGGATTCTTAAATGATGTCTATGGATTTCATGTAAAGGAAAGCCATGTGCTGGAAGCCATAGAGAATGCTTCTGATGGAAAAGTTGCAGAGGGAAATGTAGGTGGTGGAACCGGCATGCTCACACTAGGGTTTAAGGGGGGCGCAGGTACCGCTTCCAGAGTGGTCGAAATAAATGAGCATGAGTACACGGTGGGAGCATATGTACAATCAAATTTTGGCTCTAAGCGAAATTTGACTATTGCGGGTGTCCCAGTGGGCATGGAATTATTGGATAAGTTTAATCTAGCGTTAATAGCGCCACCTCAGGGAAATCGTCAAGATGGCGATGGATCTATCATTGTAGTAGTCGCTACCGATGCCCCTTTGCTACCTCATCAATTAAAAAGAATTGCTCAACGCATTCCTATTGGCATCGGATTAGTTGGCGGGAGAGGCGGAAATGGATCTGGAGATATCTTTATTGCCTTTTCTACCGCGAACCCCAATGCATTCAGTCGAACAGGAAATACTACTGTTGAAACTTTATCAAATGACTGGATCACGCCACTTTTTGATGCTACTGCAAGAAGTGTGGAGGAAGCGATTATAAACGCAATGGTAGCAGCCGAGACCATGGAAGGAATCAACGGAAACAAAGCATACGCCATACCCCATGACTTATTGAGAGATGTTTTAAAAAAATACAATCGCATAAACTGAGATTAGAGAGCAGTTGTAGTAATTTGATTGAATGGTTAAATCTCTAGTATCGGTTACTAACTTCTAATCTATATTTTACAGAAATGAATGAATTTAAAATCAGATCTGCCAACCAGGATGGAGCAGAGGTCTCGTGGTTTGCACCTTTATGTAATGGAGATGACGAGTTTATTGGTAAGCACGATTTTCAATACAAAAGTAATTGGAGCAATACTTCCAAAATATTGATTACAGCTGATCAATTGGGATTTCGCAATATACTTTGCCCTTCATCTTATCAGGTGGGTCAGGATACGATGACCTTTGCTTCTGCTGTTGCACCACACACCAAACAGATTAATCTATTACCGGCTATTCGTTGTGGAGAAGTTCATCCACCCATGCTGGGAAGAGCAATTGCTACCTTGGATCATATCCTCAAAGGAAGGCTGACCCTGAATATCATTTCCTCAAATCTTCCTGGGATGAATTTGGGATCAGCTGACCGGTATCAGCGTTCCAAAGAAGTTATCGAAATATTGAAGCAAGGCTGGCAACAGGATCATATAAATTTTGAAGGGCAATTTTATAAGTTGCAATTAGATAATACCCAACCGATGAAGCCTTATCAACAAAATGGAGGACCGTTACTCTATTTCGGAGGTTACTCAGCCGCTGGTGTAGACCTTTGCGCTGCTTATTGCGACGTCTATTTAATGTGGCCGGAGACATTGCAAAACATTTACGAACTGATGCAAAATATGGGCAGAAAGGCAGAAGCCTATGGTCGCACACTTGACTTTGGACTCCGTGTCCATGTAATCGTAAGAGAAACTGAAA
Source organism: Lewinellaceae bacterium (assembly GCA_024639065.1). GTDB lineage: Bacteria > Bacteroidota > Bacteroidia > Chitinophagales > Saprospiraceae > JAHEJC01. Next base: position 11,243 of record JAHEJC010000131.1, read on the forward strand.
AGGAGGCCAGGCAGGCTGCTGCTGGATTGATGAAACATATAGATGATCAAATTGGGACTAATATTAGAAATCGAGCCCTTGATGCAAAGTCATTGGGTGTAGCCCGGCAAAGTAGCATGCGGGAAGCATCCGATGCAGATGGCTATGTGGAAGACTTTTTGTGGACAGGAATCGGGCGAGCGCGATCAGGCTGTGGGGCAGCAATTGTTGGAAATCCAGACCAGGTTTTACAAAAGATCAGATCTTATTTGGAACTCGGTATCCGTGCATTCATTTTTTCCGGATATCCGCATTTGAAAGAATGCAAATTATTTGCCAAATACATTCTACCAGAACTTAAAACAATTTCTTTGCCTCAACTCCAGCAGAAGATTCCATCAATAGAGCCTTTAACACCACTGGCTGCAGGTATTAGAAACTAATAAAATTAATTCAATTTTGATCGACCTGATTATTGTTCTGAGCTACTTTCTGATTATTTTCCTAGTAGCTGTTTACGGAAGTGGTAAAAAGGTGGTAACTGCTGATGATTATTTCCTAAGTTCAAGATCTTTGCGCTGGCCTTCTATTGCTTTGTCTACCATTGCCACTAATATCAATGGGTATCAATTCCTTGGAATGATGGGATCGGCATATTTGTATGGTCTAGCCCAGGCAAACCTTGAAATCAATGCTATTCAAGGCATCCTGTTTGCTTCATTTATTTTTGTTCCACTGTATCTAAAGGATCGGGTCATGACTATAACTCAATTTATTAAAAAGAGGTTGGGAAGGACGATAGGGCTTTTGTATTCTGGTTCCAATATAGCCCTGTTTTCTACCGTCACTTTGGGGGCTGCTCTATTTTGGGGAGCTTATGCAGCAGACCTGGTATTTGAAGACTATCTAAAATTTATACATGAAGATCGAATTATTCGTATAGCTATATTAATCATTGGATTAGGAATATTTTCGGCTACTTATACCTATTTAGGTGGCTTAAGTGCTGTGGTGAAGACAGATGTTATTCAATTCTTCATATTATTTATGGGAGGCTGTGTGGTATTATACGTTGCTATCCAGGAGCTTGGTGGATGGCGACAACTGTATGTTAAGACACCGGATCTCATGCATCTGCATTTACCAGCGGATCATGAAAAATTACCCTGGACACATATTTTTGGTCTCTTTCTTTTAAACATTAATTATTGGTGTGCCAACCAGACAGTTATGCAAAGGTCTTTAGCAGCAAAAAATCTAAAAGAGGCCCAGATCGGATTAATGGTGGGTGGATTAATGAAATACGTAATGGCTGTGCTGATTGTAGTTCCTGGCATCGCATTAGTAGGCATATTGGGTTCTAACGGGTTGGCTGAACCAGACCTTGCATTCCCCTATCTGGTGAAAAATTATCTGCCTTTAGGCATTAAAGGGCTCATATTATGTGCTTTATTTGCTTCTCTGATGAGCACGGTGGATTCCACATTCAACAGCCTGGCAACTCTATGGTCCATTGATATCTATAAAGAATATATTAAAAAATCGGCTACAGATGGTGAAATTGTCAATGCAGGAAGGAAAACTATTTTGATTACCTTGATTACCGGAATATTAATGGGTTTAATTTTGCTCTATGTGAAGTTCGATAATCCTGAAGATGCTTTTACCCATACCTTGAATGAACTCAGGTATTATATCAATTGTGGTATTGTAGTACTTATCGGCACAGCTGCTTTTATGGTTTCTCCTGGACATCGTATAACTCTATTAGCTTTTGTCTTAACCGTTCCACTCAATATAGCTTTTAAATACCTGATTCCGGAAATGAATTATTTTGTGAGGGCAGGTTGGGTAATTATTATCGCTTTGATGGTTGTGGGCATTCCATCTATTAAAACTGGATATTATAAATGGAGCGAATTGATAGTCGCGGATTCTATTTCAATCCGCCGAATTGGATGGGGATTATTAATTTCATTAATGTTGCTTCATATTGCATTTCACTAATGTACAAGGAAAATAGATTTCGTTCAAGTTGAATTCACGGTTTCTTTTACAATTTGAGACTAGATTGGGAAGTAAGTTTAAAATCATCCGCTTAGAATGAAATTTAATGCAATCACCTCTAATATTTTAAAATGAATTTGCAGGTTATAAAATCAAAGGTTGCTACAGAAGTCAAAATGATTTAATACCAAAAAAAATACAGAATGAACAAGCTTTATAAGCTGAAAACAAAGAATCCCATACCCGCTGATATGGCTACATATTGTTTATTATCAATCTGATAAGTTATCGGATTGGACCGAATCCCGGCACCTAATTGAAAATCCCAAAGGGGCTTTCCTGTTTTTGCATGTAATGCATAAAAATTACCTTCATTCGTGCTCCCGAAGACCAGATCACCACCCGTTGAAGTAACTCCAACCCATAATGGAGTAGTTACTTTAAATTCCCAAACGCGCTCACCGGAATAGATGTCCAATGCTCGGACAGCCCCATAAGCATTGTCACCAGAAAGTGCTTGTTCACCACCGCCCAGAAAAGGCATGCCCGGCTCATATTCTACTTCATTCTTATAATAGTAGGATCCCATTTCCCGGACGGCGACATAGAATAGTTTATGCCCGGGGTGGTAGCTGGGACTCGCCCAATTAGTAGCTCCTTGCAGACTTGGGTAGACTAGGGTCCCCTCTTTGGTCGGCTCCGTATTGGGCAGGACGATAGGTCGACCGTTAGGTTCTAGTCCTTTTGCCCAGGTTTGTTTGGTAAAAGTGGTTCCTTTTATGAATTGACCGTTGGTTCGGTCCAGTAAATAATAGAAGCCATTTCTGTTTGCCGTAGCTAAGCATCTTCGTAATTGTCCATTGATTTCTAAATCTACTAGAATAGGTGTTTGATTCGCATCCCAATCATGGGTGTCATGAGGCGTGAACTGAAAATACCACCTTAATTTACCACTTGTGGCATCTAGAGCTATGATAGAGCAGGTGTATAAATTGTCTCCTGGCCGTACATCTCCATTCCAATCTGGACCAGGATTGCCAACACCCCAGTATAAAAGATCAAGTTCAGGATCATAGGATCCAGTTATCCAGGTAGGCCCTCCTCCGGTTTTCCAGCTATCCCCGCCCCAGGTACTATTTCCTGCTTCACCTTCCCCGGGAATAGTATGAAACCTCCACAACCGTTCCCCAGTTTTTGAATCATAGGCGTCCAGGAATCCTCTTATACCAGCTTCGCCACCACTTACGCCTACTATTATCTTACCATCAAGTGCCAGTGGAGCCACGGTGATAGCATAACCCAAAGCATTGTCCGCTACTTTCTTTCGCCAGCGTACCGCTCCTGAGTTAGCATCTAAAGCCAACAAGTGTGCATCCAGCGTTCCTGCATAAATTGTTTCATCCAGGATAGCAACTCCCCGATTCACTTGTGGAAATCCATGATGAATCACCTTGGCAGGAAGGGGTGGTGTATATGACCAAAGTTTTCGTCCGGTTCTCAGATCTAATGCCGTCACCGTACTGGGAGGTTCGGTTATATACATTCTACTATCAGCTACTAATGGTGTAGCCTCAATAAGGCCCGGCCTTTGTATTTGGTAAATCCAGGCTGGCCTCAGCTGGTGTACATTCTTTGTATTGATTTGTGTAAGAGGGGAATATCGATACGATTTATAATCGCGAGAATAAGTTAACCAGGTATCCGAATTATTCTGGGCGTTTACAATGCTACTATAAGAAA
>JAHEJC010000522.1 GCA_024639065.1 Lewinellaceae bacterium
CGTTGGATAAGGGCAAAGGCCACAATGGCTAATCCAATAAGGATTCGCACTTTCCAGCTTCCTCTTCTCATAATTGACTAGCGTTTAAGTAGCGCACAAATTACGAATTTCACTATAAAAGTGCTGGATTGATATCTAAAATATTATCCTGAATATAGGTTTTCAAAAAGCCAGTAGTGCAGTTTTCAATACCACGGATATCTTCTTGAAGTATTAATTCCATGATATTCTTTTTTCTGAACTTACTCAGCATAGGAATTGCCAAAGGGGCATAGCTGTAATGCCAGGGCTCATACTTAAACCCTCGTCTTCCGGGAGTATCTGTGTACACCATATGAAAATCAAAGGAAGTAGCATAATTATCCATCCAGGCTTTGAGTTTGCCATAGGGCCCGCCTTCACCAAATTTTTCAGGGACCAGGACATCTCCTTCGGCAAGTGCATTACCGTCAATGATGTCTATATCAGTACCCCAATGATGCCTGCTGGTTCCCGGAATTGTAGAATATTCTATGATCTTGTCAATGGCCGCGAGTGGCTCAAGACCATCTTCTGTAAATCGTTCATATTTACGTTCAAAAATGGCTTTTTGCCTGTCAAAATTCCGGAAGCTCGATACTATTTTTATCTCAATACCCTCCTTACGAGCAGCATCTCTCATATCTAAGAAAGCAAGATAGGCCTCTTCCCTTAAATTGATATCTTCTCCAAAAAGATCAATATCTGCTTTACCCATCAGTTCGAGTATTGAGAATTCTTCAGTTTGAGAAAATACAAGCGAAGGCAAGAATCCCGCAGCTGTTATGGTAAGTCCGGATTTAGTGAGGAAGGATCTTCGTTTCATTTATGGATTTTGCTTTGGGAATACGGAGTAGTACGTAACAAAAATAAGGCCAGATTCAACACCGTGCAAATTGTATTAATTAGATATGTACATGAAGCCTTGATGCTCCTCGTTCAAATCCTGCATTTGGATGGTATAAAAGTAGATACCTGCTGCGAGTCCATCAGGTTGCTTAATCACCATATTAACGTTAGACTTGCCGTCGAATTGGTTGTCATAATTTTCCATTTCATATACCATAACACCATATCTGTTGTAGATACGAAGTGTGTTGTTCGGTGAGAGAAACAAGTTCTCAATAATAAGGGTATCATTGACACCATCGCTATTCGGACTCAGGTAATAGTTTCCGAGATTTATAACATTTGCTGGGGTGTTATCTTTATTTCCTCCCAGGGTAATAATTTCATAATCCACGGGTAAAAAATCACTCGAAGTTACAATGCCGTTATTCATATCGCCGGTATATGATGTATTACCGAGATCAATCCAAATATCGAGTGCCTTATTCCATCCCATGACACGAATTTCGGAGATATCGTCAATGAATTCGCTCACCTGGCTCATCGCATCCCAACTTAAGGTAACCTGCGAAGGAATGGTACTAGTCAGCTGCCAGAATTCGCGTGTGCTGATTGTGAGATCAGCATCCAACTTCAAATTTGTATCATAGATCATTGGAAATGTACTTGGCGCATTGGGATCTTCAAAGAAGTATGCCGCGCTGGCCACAGGATTAATCGCCATCGATTGAATACCCAAAGGACGTAAACGGTTCAGATCGCCTATTGGAAATTCAAAAGACTCCTTGTTTGTAATTCCGGCATAACCATCTATTTTATTAGGATCATCGGGGCCTGTATAAAAAGCATCATTGGCGTAATTCATATATGTTAACGGGTTTGATCTGGCTATCATAACATTACCCTTGACAAAATTAGCGTTGTTTCGTATACCCACTCCAATATCCAGGTAAAGGCCATCATCTACCATTATCTCGGCATCGTAGAAAACTGGAATACTTGTTCCAGAAATCGTCAAAGCATTCTGTGTATTATAAAAACCACATAGCCCAAGATTTGCATAGAAAATACCGTCATTGATCAGGTTAATATGAAAAGCTACTAAAGCATCGTCATGCATTTGGATGTTACCGAAATTGTGTACGGCATTCTGTGCCATTAAAGGACTAATCAATAGCAGGATGCAGAAAAAATGGATATGCTTTATTGTTGTTATTACCAGCTTGATCATTGGTTTTCTTAAATCATTAAGCAAATTTGCTTTACTTGAATTTGCACCCGAGATCGGATGATTTTCGTATAATATTATTAATCTTAAAACTTGTTTATTTGATGCCAATTAACTCCATCACTTTGAAGCCACGTCAAATTGTCATTGTCTATTTTATCATCTAGATCGCCATTGTTTTTTATATACAAAACATTGGTATTATTGTCCCCACCTCCAAAATTTTTGATAAGGTAGAGCCTTCCTTGGCAAGTATTCGCCGCAGGTAACGTAATGATAAGATCTTTTTCTGTTGTTATCAACGTGAAGTCATTCGGTCCCAAAGATGTATTTATCGCTGTTGAACGAATAGGCGCAGATACCGAACCCGATATCTGAAGTATAGAGTTGGGTGTTGTATTACCAATACCCACATTTCCATTAATAAAGCCCAGATCTTGGGCATTCATGTCGTAAGTACGGGATTCCGGATCTTGGATCAGGTCATCTTTTCCAAGATTTATGTCGATCAAAGGCGTTAACGTAACTGTGTTTCCACTAGAAATTGTTAGATCGTTACCTGCTAATGACAAGTTTTGAATCTCGTTCGTAGGATCGGAGTCTGCATCGTTCACATTAAGTGAAATTCCATTACCGCCGGTAATTGAAACATTTCCTGAAGTACCGTCTGTTGCCAGTGTTTGATCGTCTGTCGCAGGATCACCTGGAATCCCCTGAATACCTTGAGGTCCTTGTGGACCTACGGGTCCGGTTTGCCCAACAATTCCCCATGAAACACCATTATATTGGTAAATAGCATAATCGGTTGTATTATAAATCAATGATCCCTCTATCGGAGATACTATGGCCGTCATTTCCGCTGTAGTAGCATGAATCAATCCCATTAATGAATTGGCATCGATCTGGGCAAACACTCCTATATGGATGAGCAATACAGTTATAATGATTAGTAATCGTTTCATTGGTTAGAGGTTTAAAATCATAAACATGAATTCTGAATTAAAGCGATTTCGGTTCGTTCCCCCATTGTCATTATCGCCTATTATCACTTCGAAACTCGTTGAGGTCTGATTGGTATATGAAATCCCGGGGTCATCATTTCCAGCACCATTACGACTCGGTTGAGACAAGTGAATGATGTAGTTCGCATCTGCCACCATTCCCGTGGGCAGGTTTACCCGATAATGGCCATTTCCAGTCAATTTAGTAACGGTAATCCCGGTTGTAGCCCTAACTACAGCGCCTGCAGAACTTATTTTGCCGATTGCTTTTACCATACTCTTGTAGTATGCCCCGCCATCGGTCCCAGCCGATATATCATTATCAGTATTCGTGGAAACTACATTGGCTGTTTGTGTTCCAGTGGCCTCATCGGTATAGGTAACTACACCAGTTGTTGTATTCTGAGATAAAGAGGTTACGGTTTCATTTACTGAACCACCTCCATCACTTAATGTGATCGTATTTCCAGCCTTTGAGAGCGTCTGAATTTCATTGGTATTATCAAGATCTCCATCCGTTGTCACATGTGCTGCAATATCCGTGGCGTTTGTTGCTATGTCTGTCGCATTTGTTGCGATATCAGTAGCGTTGGTAGCAATGTCCGTAGTATTCGTTGCTATGTCTGTTACGTTTGTCGCAATATCAGCAACATTGGTGGCTATATCGGTTGTGTTTGTGGCTACTTGCGCCTGGATGGCTGTGTCGTCATAAGCGAGTCCTGAGATGTCGGCCGAAAGACTTCCACCGGCATCTGTCACAGTCAGGTTTGTACCGTCAAAGGCAACCGCAGAGTTTAGTTCGTTTGTACTGTCAACATCCAAGTCGGCTGCCACATGAGCAGCAATATCTGTTGCATTGGTTGTAATGTCAGTAGCGTTCGTTGCTATGTCT
>JAHEJC010000523.1 GCA_024639065.1 Lewinellaceae bacterium
ATCCACCCCATCACCGGTCAAATCATATTTACCTAATCCAGGAAAATATAACCCTTCCGGTTCTTTTTCCAGAAGTTTGCCAGCTTTCCATCGCATCAAATCATCAAAGCGAAAGCCTTCCAGCGCCAATTCAATTCTGCGTTCCCGTCTTATTTCCAGAATATCGGAGCTACTCACGTTGGGGTAACGATTCATCTGAACAGATTCACTTGGAGCACCTAAGGTCATATGGGGCATACCAGCTCGATCGCGGAGAATATTAATAGAAATATCCAGGTCGCCTTGGGTCAGTTCATTTAGCTCAGCTTTTGCTTCAGCATAAATAAGCAAAACTTCAGCAAATCTTAGAATTGGATAATCAATATCATTTATGAAGTTTTGATTTGTTGAGTTTACCAATCCTTTAACCTGATGATATCCTGAAAAGTTCTTAGTTAATCTTTGAATATACAAGCCATTACCGGTGGTATAGGTATCAACCCGATCTAAAACAAACCCTGGATAAGAGTAGGTTTGAAAAAGTCGATTGTCCCTATCCACAAATTCATCCACAAAAAGGTTGGTTTGATAATTTGGTCTATCGGTATAAAAACTTCCGTCACTACCTAAGTAAGATTGCAATAAATCTTTACTGGGAGAAACCTCATAATCACCCCAAATAGTGGCTGATGAACCACTGTTTTTTAATTCATTGATGGAGACATTTGCTAGAATTATCTCTGAATTTGAAGTAAGGTCGGTATTGGTAAAAAGCGATCCATAGTCATTCAGCGCATCACCTGTCGAATAAATACTATATTTTCCACTATTCATAATCTCCAGTGCCAGGTCCCTAGCCATTGCCAAGTAAGTGTTTGCCGATGATGCTAATCCTAACTCATCATGGTACTTTCTAAAAGTACCCTCGTGCAACGCATGCCTCGCCATGTAAGTTTTTGCCACCCATCTATTTACAGCTCCTGAAGGTTGATCTTCAAATATATTGTTGGAAGCGAAATTATAATCTTCAAATATTTTTTGGATTACAAAATCACGAGGATCGGATGGTTTAGTCAAGGCTTCAGTATCATCTGATTCTAAAACAAAATCATAATACGGTACATCGGAATACCGCTGAACCTTGTTCATGTAGAACCTGGCTCTAAAAAACCGGGCCAGCCCTTCAAAATGGTTGAGTGTCTCAGTAGAAACTTCTGCATTGTCGAAATTTTCCAAAAAGAAATTAATCGTCCTCAATTCATCCCAATTCCAACCTCCGGTTATGGTTGTGGAATTTGGACTGGTGGTCATTATCGTCTTAATTTCCAGGTTACCTGTGGTCGCTGCATTATCAGTAGCCAAATCATCTATGAAAATACCCCACCCCGGAAAATTATATAGGTTATTGATGTACAAGTTTAAATCAGCTTCACTATTGAAGAAATTTTCTTTCCCAATGGAAGTCTTTGGGACTCGATCCAGGAAATCTTTACTGCATGAAGGAAGTAAGCAAAGGATGAGTACCGGTATGAAGAATGAAATTAACTTTTTCATTTTATTAAGTTTCATGATTAATAATAAGTTATTAGAAGTCAACATTTATCCCAAAAGAATATCTTCTTTGGAAAGGGTAAGAGTACCCTGACCCCGTACCTCTTGAAGTACTTATTGTGGGATCAAACTTATCATCGATCGAAGTTATAGCTTCTGGATCGTAAAAGTCTTTTACTCCAGACCATTCAGTAATATTTTCACCACTAATAAAAATTCGCAAGCCGGAAAGGCGAATTTTTCTGACCAGTGATTGTGGCAATCTATATCCCAAGGTTACATTTTTCAATCGTACGTATGCTCCGTTAAGTAAATAGCCAGTTTGGGGAATCGCCAATCCTCGGGACTGGTCTACGCGTTCTCCCAGATTTCGATCGGCTAACCAAGCCTGCATGATAGGAAATTCCGCATCCGTATTGGCATCGGCAAATCCTTGATCAATATAGGATTGGGAATGAATTGCTCTTTTGACATCACTATCATCAGTAGGCCGGTAGAAATCAGATAAGTGAACAAAACCTCCGGCATAAGGTTGTTGGAAAAATCCCCAATAAAGATAATCTTGGGGATAATAATCTCTTTTTCCCACACCTTGAAAAAATACATTTAGATCAAAATTATTCCAATCAAGACCAATATTTAATCCGAGTCGATATCTGGAAGACAAATTCCCAATGACAGAAAGATCTTTAGGATCTCCAGTCGTTAAACCTTTTTCTATCTTACCATTACCATCCTGATCGACATATTTAGGCCAACCAGGTACTATAGCTAAAGCACCCCAGGGGATTATACTGGTTTCATCCAAAGCATCGATCTCTTGTTGATTCTGAAAAAGGCCATCGTTGGTTAAACCCCAAATTTCACCTATCTCCATGCCTTCATAAAATTGATTGAGGTTACCACTGGGATTGTCAAATCTGGTAATTTCAGTACGACTGTCAGAAAGTACAAATCGCGAACTGATATTCAGTGGCTTAGAACCTACGCTGATAGAATTTTGAAAGTTTATTCCAAATTCCCAACCTTTTGTTCTCAAATCAGCCGCATTTTCAAGAGGCTCAGCAGCTCCCAATACATCCGGTAAGTCTCTGCCCAGGGTAAGCATGCCTTTGGTATCTCTAGTATAAAGGTCAAAATTAAATGATATACGATCTTCCAGTAATCCTACATCAACACCAAAATTGAGTGTAGATACATCCTCCCAGCCATAATTGGCTGACACCAGCGGTGGGGCGACGATGCGCTGGGGTAATCTACCATCTATAATGTAGTTGCCTGTAGTAGCCACTAAGCTGGGAATATATCCATAATCACTAACCGACTGATTTCCAAGCTCTCCATAAGATGCTCTGATCTTAAGTAAGTTGATCAAATTTGAGTTAAAAAAACTTTCTTTGTCAATGCGCCATCCGAGCGAAGCAGAAGGGAAGAATCCCCAGCGATTATCTTCTGGAAATCTTGAAGATCCATCGTATCGACCATTGAATTCCACTATGTATTTATCTCGAAAAATATAATTTAACCGATAAAAAGCGCCTCGAACTGACCAATCTGAAATAAACTCATTCACTATAGCGTCTCCGGTTGCCAGGGCAATAGTAGGTAATGAAGAAGATATTACATTTCCTCGATCAGCAGTAAACCATTCAGTCCTAAATTCCTCCTGGTTATATCCAACAATGGCAGTTAAGTTATGCGCGGCGCCAAATTGCTTGGTTAACGTAGCATAAACGTTAAAAACATTATATTGGTCGTTTAAGGACCGCCGATAGGCACGATTGACTCCTTGTTCAACAATACTTTCAGGTCCAAATCCAATCTGATATCTCCTCTGATCCCACGACCAATTTTCATTCCCTCTTCGGTAGGTTAAATCGGAATTCACTTTTAACAAGTCTTTTATTAATCGCACTTCTCCCGTGAAGGTGGTTTGAAAACTATTATAGCGTATATCAGAAACTCCTCCGTCGGCAAGTTGAGCACTCTCTATTCCTACATCCGTATTAGCCCAAGAACCATCTGGATTAATGTTGTGAGAATAAGGTTCAAGGTTTAATAGAGTCTGAATATTAAAATATGAAGGGTTGATCCTCTGTGTATTGGTTATATAAGTGTTGCTGCCTAGGGTAATTCGATCGCTAATATCAAAATTGACCTTACCTCTTAAGGTGTACCTGTCCTGGAAATCGTCAGCAATTTTCAGAGCACCATTGTTGCGATTAAAAGATCCCGATACATAATATTTTAAATCGTTTGATTTACCATCAACAGCTACGTGATGCTCATGAGATACCGTATTGGTCAGAAAATGCTTTGACCAATCCTGATTCCCCATGTATTCCCATCGAGAAGGGTCATTGGGATTAACTCTGACTGCTTCCGAGGAAGTACCTTCGGAACGTTGTTTGGCCCATAGGTAGGTCTCGTCACTATAAT
>JAHEJC010000524.1 GCA_024639065.1 Lewinellaceae bacterium
TTGTCCAGCTGGTTATATCGAATTGTGCATAATCAAGTGGTATCAAATTGGAGAAAAGATAAATGGACCAAAAACAATCCTTTTCTAGAATTAAAAGATTCCATGTTGCAGAGCATTGGAGCAGATATGGAAATGGACACTTTTGATGAGAAAATGGTACAAAAAGCATTGGCGGAATTACCTGAAAAATATCGACAAGTTTTGATTCTAAAATATTTTGAAAGTATGAGTTATGAAGAAATCTCCGATATCCTTCGGATTCCAGAAGGCACAGTAGCCATACGGCTAAATCGGGCAAAGAAAGCTTTTAAATCAACTGGCAGGAAATTTATTTAATTTTAATCAATGCATCATGGAAAATGCAAAAAAAATAGTTGATCGAATTCGAGAAGAAAAAATCAAACCGACTCCTCGCTGGATTTATATTTTAAGGAATGGGTTGTTATGGTCTGGATTTTTATTCGCGGTAGTGTTTGGTGCATTAGCTTTTTCAGTCATTTTATTAGCGGTACAGCAGACTGACTTTAGCATAATATCCCATGTTGGCCATTCCAAGTTGGAGCTGTTCCTAGGACTTTTACCTTTTATTTGGTTGATTTTTGTTATCGTTTTTCTAGGTTTAGCGATTTTAAATATTCGTAATACCCGGAAAGGATATAAGTTCTCGCCATTTCGTCAAGTAAGTATTAGTCTGCTGATCAGTATAGCTTTGGGAACTTTATTTTTTTTGGTGGGGGGATCGCAGCAATTGGAACAAGCCTTTAGTATCAACGTCAAGACTTATGAAAGCATTGAAGAACGAAAAATCAAAATGTGGAATCTTCCCAATGAAGGATATTTGTCTGGACGTATTATTCAATCAGATGACCGAGTGATCAGACTACTGGATTTTTCTAGTGAGGAGTGGAATGTGGTATACGATGATGCTTTTATTGCTCCAATTTTGAGACTAGAGAATGGAGAACAGATTAAATTGATTGGAAAGATCACTGATGAAAATACGTTTACTGCCAAAGAAATTCGTCCTTGGGGCGGTCAGGGACCACGCGGTGGAGGAAGAAATCGTTGGAGTCAAGACCAAAAAGAATAAATACTTTTTCATTCAATTGAACTGAATGGATCTGTGGTCAGTCTCTCAAACAACTGGCCGGATGCACATTGGCTGCTTTAAAAGCTTGGATGCTTACTGTCAACCAGGCGATGATTAATGAGGCTAAAGCAGCTAGCAAAAAAATCCAGATACTCAGCTCAATCTTATAAGCAAATCGTTCTAGCCAATTCCTGATTAAAAAATAACTGATTGGAATGGCAATCAATATTGCCATCACTACCATTTTTGAAAAATCGTTGGTGAGTAAGCTGATAATATTGAAAGAACTCGATCCTAATATTTTACGAATTCCAATCTCTTTCATTCGACGCTCAGTAGTAAACACGGCTAAACCAAATAAACCCAGACAAGAGATGAGGATTGCCATAGCTGCAAAATATTTTGACAAAGCGCTTACCCGCTGTTCTGCTTGATAAAGCCTTGCATATTCTTCGTCCATGAAGGTGAAGTCAAAAGTAAATCCCGGATTGAATTGTTGATAAGCGCTTTGTATTTGAGTAATGGTCTCCTTTTGTTGGGTTGCTACTATGCGTGCCATAACATTCCAAGTTTCGTCTGGAGTTAAACGCATAAATAGGGGATTGACATTTTCATGTAGTGACTGAAAATGAAAATCCTTAATTACCCCCACAATCTCCATATCGTATTCATCCCAAAGCCTGATGGTCTGACCAATAGGTTCTTCCAGGCCCATCACCTTGATGGCTGTTTCATTGAAAATTATTTTAGTCGTATCAGTGCTATAATCTCTTGAAAAAGATCGACCGGATTTAATCGGGATACCCAATGTTTCGATAAGCTCATGGTTTACCCGTACATTTTCAAATAAAATGCGTGCTTGTGGATCTTTTCCAGGCCAGTTTAAACCGCTGGTGTTGTTGTTTCTTCCCATTAATGTATGTCCGATGCTTGACGCATTAACCACTCCTGGTAATTGTTTGAGTTGACTTAAGAAAGGTGTTAAGTTTTCTTCTAATTTCCCTTCGATTGGAAATGTGATTACTTGATCTTTATCATAGCCAAGGTTTTTATGTTGCACAAACTGAACCTGCTTATAGATTACAAATACTGAGACAATTAGGATAATTGAAAGTGTAAATTGAAATACCACTAACCCTCGTCGTGCCCACAACTCCCACAGGGATCCTTTGATTTCGCCTTTGAAAACTTTTACGGGTGTAAAACCAGACAGATATATTGCCGGATAACTACCGGCAAGTATACCCGTAATAACTGCAATACCCAATAAGCTGGCTATGAAAGACAAACTAAAAGGAATTACAATCTGCTTATCAGTAATTTCATTAAACGTTGGCAAAAATAAATAGACCATTCCCATCGCTATTACAATGGAAAGAAAGGATATTAAAATGGATTCACTCAAATATTGACTCACGATTGACTTTCTCCTGGCGCCTATTGCCTTTTTAATTCCAATTTCTTTGGCACGAAGAGATGCTCTTGCTGTCGATAAATTCATGAAATTTATACAGGCTATAATGAGTATAAATATGGCTACCAGGGAAAACAATCTTACGTATTCGATACGGCCGCCAGAACGAATACCATTTTCGTATCGCCCATGCAAGTAGCGATCTGAATAGGATTCTACGAAAAGCGTTACATGTGAATCTTCATTTTTGCCTTTTACATAATCGGCTATCTTTTTACTAAATAGGATTGGGTCGGTTTGTTCATGCAACGTGATAAATGTACTCGGTCCATTATTACCCCACTCTAATACCCAATCGTTATCGTCCTTAAACTTTTCGAATGATAAAACGTATTCAAACTGATATCTTGAATTGACAGGAATATCTTCAAATACACCAGAAACAATAAATGATTTTTCATGTTGAAACTCAACTACTTTTCCTAGAACTTCCTCTGGAGACAATTTAAATAACTTTTTCGCTAATGATCGGGAAAGAACAATAGTGCTTTTATCCTTTAGAACTTGATCAGGATGTCCAGCAACAAGCGAGTAAGAAAAAATATTGAAGAAATCAGGTCCTACGTAAAAACCTTCAGCTTTTATATTGTGATCTTCCACTGACAACGTGTTAGGATTTGCCCAGGTTGTTGTTGCAGCATATTCTACTTCAGCAAATTCTTCAGCCATGTTTTCAGCTAAGATCCCAGGCGTAGAGGTTGTGGTCATAATTTCTTCAGCATATTGCTGATGTTCCATCACCTGGAAAAGTCGTTCATCTTTTTCGTGAAACTGATCAACCTTTAACTCGTCTTGCACCCATAATAAAATTAATAGAGCACAGGTGAGACCGGTAGCCAACCCCACTATATTAATTATGAAAGATTGTTTTTGTTTTCGAAAATTTCGAAAAGTAAGCAATAAGATATGACGCAGCATAGTAACCAGGTTTGAAAGATCTTGAAATTATTAATAAAGACTAAGTTGAACAACAAATAGTTGCATCACCTGGGTAATACCAGATAGAATATATAATTTCTTGTGCTGGCTATCTGTGAATCATACAAAAGTAAGCTACTAATTACTTCATCGGATTTGGTCAAAAAATTGCTCTTTAAGATTGAAACAAGCGGAAATATGACGTAGTTTTAGGAACGTATAAAGTAATTATCAAATAATCTACAGGATGAAAAAATTACGGATTATTTTTATAGTTATACTATTGATCGCCTGGTCAATGGGGACTAGCGTCTCAGCACAAGAATATCGACAGCCAATTCATTATAAAAATCAATTTAGAGGGGTCTGGATTGCTACGGTAAGAAACCTGGACTGGCCTTCCAAGCCGGGTCTGAAGGTTAGGCAGCTTAAGAAAGAATACCTCAAACAGCTTGACAAATTGCGTGACATTGGAATAAATGCC
>JAHEJC010000132.1 GCA_024639065.1 Lewinellaceae bacterium
CTTTTAACTCCTCAGCTGTCGTGCCGTTAGGTACGATATATGCTTCAAACCAAATGGAAGATGATATAACCGTGTAACATCTTAGATCCTTTTATCTACCACCCGCTTCAATTTGCCTCCAATGCTTCTAGGAATTTCTCCAAACGTGGGCTTGATAAAAAGAATTCCTTTCATAATGATTTACACATAAATCTCAATATACCGACTTAAAAATATATCGATCTTCATAAGCTACCTCGAATGCGTCCAAAAGTTCTGTATATTCCTCAATAAACGTCTTCTTTTTATGATGTTGTTCTTGATTCTGAATGTATCTAATAACATCATTAACCTGAGATTTGCCATAAGAAAATCCACCGAACCCTGCTTGCCAAGAAAACCTGTGATTAATAAATCTTTTTTTATTAATCCATTCTGAGGAATCCTCTTTAACGAATTTAATTAGATTCGATAAAGATTGATTCGGACGCATACCAAAAAACATGTGGATATGGTCACTCATTCCATTAATTTGGAGCATTTTATGTCCATGATTTTGTACGATGCCTGTAATATATTTATATAATTCTTCTTTCCATAGATCTTTTATTAAACATGCTCTCTGCTGGACTGCAAAAACCGCTTGAATATGAATTTGTGTATAGGTATTAGCCATCATACATGATTTTATTGTCGATAATTGGATACATCCATTCAATATAATAAAATTAATCTTAAACCCTCAAACAAACATGCCGTACCTAACGGCACGGCTATATAGGACGCTTATGGATCTCTACCTAAACTAAGTCCCTAAAGGGACTAAAACTTTCTTTTGTATTACAAAATATGGCAAGAAAATATTAATCTTAATAGTGATCTACTAGCGCTTCCATTAAGGAACCAAGACCTATTAAAAACCGCCTTGTCCCATTAGGGACTTAATATGGGTAAATAACTTTTAACTCCTCAGCTGTCGTGCCGTTAGGTACGATATATGCTTCAAACCAAATGGAAGATGATATAACCGTGTAACATCTTAGATCCTTTTATCTACCACCCGCTTCAATTTGCCTCCAGTACTTCGAGGAATTTCTCCCTGATCACACAAAACGACCGCTACCGATATGCCAATATTCTCTTTGATTTTATGCTTAACACTATTTAATAAGTTAACGTCATGCTTATCTGCGCCAGGTTTAATTTCAACTTTAAGCTCCACTTCATCCATGGCAGCTGACCTCGTTACTATAATTTGATAATTTGGGGTAACAAAATCTAATTCACCCAGTACTGCTTCTATTTGAGTAGGAAATACATTGACTCCACGAATGATTAGCATATCATCAGCCCTGCCTTTAATCGGACTCATTTTGATATGAGATCTTTTACCATCTGGATCATAGTTAATGGAGCATATATCGTTGGTCCAATATCTGGTCAAAGGCATAGCCTCTTTAGTCAAAGTAGTCAGTACCAACACGCCCTCCTCACCATGATCCAATGGTTCACCGGAATCTTTATCAACGATTTCCGGATAAAAATGATCCTCCCAGATATAACTACCACTTCCCTTTTCTTCAAAATCTTCTTGAGAGACTCCTGGCCCAATAATTTCACTCAATCCATAAATATTGGTCGCATTTACATGTAAACCAGCTTCCACTTGATTGCGAATCACCTCTGTCCAAGGCTCAGCCCCAAGGATCGCATATTTTACGGCCAGCGCATTGGTATCAATACCTCGTTTATTACATTCTTCAGCAAGAGTTTGGGCATAGGATGGAGTACAACAAATCACCTCAGGATTAAAATCCTGTAGAATCATTATCTGGCGATCGGTCATACCTCCGGAAACCGGTATAACGGCCATCCCCAATTTTGTAGCACCCCCGTGCATACCTAATCCACCAGTAAACAGACCATAACCATATGCATTGTGTAACTTCATTCCTGGTCTAGCCCCTGCACATACTAACGATCGGGCCACCACCTCGTCAAAAATATCCAGGTCTTTCCGCGTGTAAGCTACTACCGTGGGCTTACCGGTGGTGCCACTCGAAGCATGTATCCTAACAAAGTCCGTTTCTGGTACCGCGCGCATACCGTAGGGATATTGATTCCTTAAATCTTCCTTGGTAGTAAATGGCAATTGTTTAATATCATATATTGATTTAATATCGCTAGGACGTAATCCAAGGCTTTGATACTTATCCGTATAAAAAGGAACGTTTTGATCCTGCCTTGACAACATGTCAAATAAGCGCTGAGATTGTAATTTCCTTAGCGCTTCAATGGGCATAGTCTCCATCACTGGATTGTAAAATTTCATGGTGCTAAATGTCTTTACCCATCATATAATCAACTTGGGCCTCATCGCCCAATTGATAGACGTGGGTTCCCATTTTCTCAAAACCCATTTGGTGATAAAAAGATATAGCTTTGGGGTTTTCTTTCCACACCCCTAACCATACATATTTTTTCTTCAAAGCCTTTCCCAGGTCGATCGCTTTATCTATCATCAATTTACCGATACCTTGACCCTTATGTGCATTCAAAACGTAAATCCGTTCAATTTCCAGTCCCTCGTGGTGATTCGGTTCAGTTTGAGCTTGTTCAACATTTATTTTCATATAAGCAACCGTCTCATTCTCTTGCTTTACAAAATAAAAATGGGAATTTGGATTGGCCAATTCTTTAGCCAGCCTTTCTGGTGAGAAGAATTCATCTAGATGATTTTTAAAATTATCCGGGTCATTTTTACCTGCATAGGTTTCGGTAAAAGTAACGATTGAAACCTCCACTAATTCATCCAGGTCGGCCGTATGTATTTCTTGAAACTTAAACTGCACAAAGTCCATTTCCAACGTATTGGTGTCAAACATAAAAGTTATCCAATTTAATGAAATTGTTAATTATTTTTAGCATACTGTTTGAAACCTTTAGTAAAAGATATCATAATTATCTAGGTCTCGGGTAATTGTCATTAAATGGTAGTCGTGCAAAGAATCAAAAAATATACATTTTGGTTTTGGGAAAACCATTTACCAAGAATGCAGCCAGAATAAACCATGAGAAGCGTTGAGAAAGAAATTTAAGAAAACATTTTAATCATTAATTAGATTTTGAATTTCACATACAGTTAATGTAAATGAACCAGAGAAATACTAATCGTAGATAATTCTTTTTAATATGATAAGAAGTTCAATTAAAGTTCACGATAAATATTCCGTGGTAATCGATGCTACTTATGACAAAGTACTAGAAAGAAAAAAGTCCAAATATACTTGCATCACTTATTTGTTCTTTCCTAATACTTTAAACATAAATAATAAGACCTATCCTAGCACAAAGTTTTACAATGATGTGAGATTATTCATCAAATATAATCGACCAAACTATAGCCTAAGTGAAATTCACATTAATCAAAGCTCGCCATTAAAAAGATTAGAGAAAAGCACGATAAATTTCATTACAAATAACTCCACCAAAAGTAGATCGCTTTATGAAGAACAAGTAAAAATGTTTGCTTCGATTTTTTGTACGCTGCTGGAGGAGCAAATTGATGAAATTGTCAATTCAGAAAAGCTAAATTATTCTACCATAGAGAAATTGTTAAATAATATCAAACAAATCCTCAAACAGTTTAGATCACTAGTAGACAAAACCGCAAATTCCTCTTTAAAACCGAATCATATGAATTACATTTTTTATGCCGATGAACACATAAGTAATATTGTGGAGCTACAAATGATGTATTTATTTAATTCGCTCCATAACAAAATATCTAAAGAAGATTATGTTCCCATTGTGAATATAATCGATAATGAACAAAAATATAAAAAGCATTGTGGGTATAGTTCTCCTAAAGATAAATCGATTGATCCTGAAGTTTTGTTATATAAGCGAAACCAATTAAAAAAGTATATCGATAGCGTATTCTTTTTAAACCAGGAGACTCGTCAAGATGGAGAAATTTTTGAACAAACTTTATTGGCAATAGCAGCGGGCTTGGCTATGGTGTTGGCAACAGGAATAGCATTTTATTTTCAACAATACTATGGAAATTTTACGGCCCCATTTTTTTTTGCTTTAGTTGTGAGTTATATGCTAAAAGATCGAATAAAAGGTTTGTTAAGCAAATATTTTGTAAATAAATCAAGCACCTTTTTTTACGATTTTAAAATAAACATTACGGATTCTCTTAAAAAGAAAATAGGCCTTATTAAAGAAAGTTTTGTTTTTATTTCGTTTGATAAACTGGGATCTAATATTAAAAAATACAGATTAAAAGATAGGATCTTAAAAACAAAATTATTAAATGAACAAATTATTCAATATAAAAAGAAAGTGATTCTGTTTTCAAAAAAATTTGGGGGTGATTTGCCAAATGAAGATATAGCAGGTTTAACGGATATTACTAGGCTCAATTTTCATCGATTTATACAGTATATGGATGACCCGGAAAAGGATTATATATTGGTAAAGAAAGGAGAAATATATACCAAGATCGCTGACAAAGTTTACCCGATTAATATCATTCAAAAATACTTTACCGAAGAAGGTATTGAATGCAAACGATACCGAGTAATAATGAATAGGAATGGTATCAAACGTATTGAGGAAATCGAGATAGAATAAATACCTTGTTCTTTCTATTTGCACTGATTGAGGGTTAATACAATTGTCTTCTAACTAGGATCATTTCAATACCACGTAAATCGCCTTTTTACCAATAATAGGCCGTGAATCCAAAGAAGACAGGTTGGTGTGTAAAGTGTCGTTTGCCATTAATCATAATTCCTCCTGGCCTTTTATTGCAGCAATATCGAAGTTAAGAGAAAATAAGCATTATGAAAAAGAAAATATATATATTTCTATTTGATGGATTCGCTGATTGGGAAATTGCTTATCTAACTCCAGAAATAAAGAAAAATGAGGAGTTTGATTTAGTTTATTTCTCTATGGACAGTAATCCAGTTTTATCAATGGGTGGTTTAAGCATAACTCCGGATACACAATTGCAAGAAATTAACCCAAAGGATGTTGAAATGCTGATTCTTCCAGGAGGTACTGCTTGGGAGCAAGACGCAAACAACTTGATTGACCCATTAGTGATGACCTTATTTGGAAGTAGTAGATCAATTGCGGCCATATGTGCAGCAACTACCTATCTTGGTAAAAAAGGATTTTTGAATGAATTGAAACATACGAGTAACGACTTGGATTATTTAAAAGCGATTGCTCCAGAATATGCGGGAGAACGGCATTATATAGATTCTTTAGCTGTTACAGATGAAAACATAATCACCGCTAATGGTATTGCACCCATAGAGTTTGCCAAGGAAATATTTACAAAATTGAACCTCTATAATTCCATGCATACTGAAAAATGGTTTCAACTATTCAAAAATGGAATTTGGAGTGAATAAGAGGGAATCACACAACAAGTAAAAGAATATCGAAATTTAGGTCACCACACTGGGAGGTTTTTATCAGTGCTACACTACCTAGGTACGGTTACAGACAAAGCTGGACATTTTATATTAGAATTTGAACATACTCCAGCGTTAAGTGCCTCTCTTGAACATTGGCATTATGACACTTGGAAAATTAACTGGGATGTGCCCCACGCATGGTTCTCTTTCGGTACTATTAAATTTTATCGCTGACAATAATCTAGAAGTGACAGGCATATCATTTGATGTCCCTAACAATGATATCTTCTTTGAAGAAATAAATGCCAAGAAAGTAAAATGAATAAATAGCTTATTAGACGAAGGCTTCTTCTTCTAACTTCACAATCCATCCAAAATCATCTGTCAAATTTCCTGCACGGAGATTATTCAAGTACGTTTTAAGTTTTTTAGATAATGTCCAGCGATCTTCACTAAAAACCAGATGCTTAGACTTATGCGTAATTTTACTTACTTGTGTAGACACGGCGGCTGTTCCCGATCCGAAAACTTCTACCAGGTCGCCAAGGTCATAGGCATCAATCACCTCATCAATGGATATTTTTCGTTCTTCAACCCGATGTCCCCAGCTGGATAGAATTTTTATAAAACAATCGCGAGTAATGCCTTTTAAGATGGACCCATCCGTAGCAGGTGTCACCACTTTATCTTTGAATACGAAGAAAAGATTCATGGTACCCACTTCCTGGATGTATTTAAATTCGTGGGCATCCATCCACATTATCTGGTCGTATCCTTTCTTTTTGGCCAATTTGGCAGGAAGCAGAGAAGCTGCGTAATTGCCGGCTGTTTTAGCCTCACCAATACCTCCATCTACAGCCCGAACATATTTTTGTTCTGTTAATAAGGAAATAGGTTTGGAATAGTAAGGACCTACCGGCAAGGTCAGAATAAAAAATTTATACTTTTCACCGGGCGCTACTCCTATAAATTCATCAGCCGCGAACATAATAGGCCTTATATACAAGGCACTACCTGAAATCTTAGGAATCCAATCTTTTTCAAGATATACCAATTTTTCCAATGCTTCGATGAACAGTTCTTCAGGGATAGTTGGCATACACATCCTTTCAGCTGACAAGTTCATACGTTTTGCGTGCATTTCAGGACGTAGCAATAAAGGGTGCCCATCCGCATCTATGGACGCTTTCATCCCTTCAAAAATAGATTGGCCGTAATGCAGTGCCAGGTTTACTGGACTTAATTGCATGGGCTTCACTGGCCTGATTCCAATATTTGTCCATTCGCCATCCAAATAATCCATCTCAAACATATGGTCTGTAAGTATTCTCCCAAAAGGAAGATTTTCAAAATCTATTTCTCCAAGTCTTGACTGGGTCGATTTTTCGATAGGAATGGTATAAGACATATTGTTTATTTTATACAAAAGTACTCATAATAGTTAGGCAAAGTCAAATCCTTGAATGGTCTTTTTTTATCTTTATGATATCTTTCAAAAAAAACAGAAATTGGCAAATCAAAGTTTTCATTTCAATTATTATCAAGTAGATTCTTTGGCCATATCTACCTTAGAGATGACCGGATCATTTGAAAAGAAATTTCTAATATTAATGCCGTCAGAAGATCAGGAAGAATCCAACCTCACCCTTCTTCAGAATATATTAAGTGCAATCAATCTCGAATTTCCAAAAGATATTAAGGTGGGCTATTTAGAATCGGACCAAACTTATCAGTTATTATCTTTCTTGCAGAAGCACCAGCCCAGTACGATCTTAACTTTCGGGTTGCCACCAAAGCATTTATCCTTAAATATTACATCCCGGCCATATGATATAATTCAAATACATGATTGTCAATGGATATTTGCCGATTCTCTAACCCAGATTTCAAAGGACAAATTGCTTAAAAAGAGACTTTGGGAAGCTCTTAAACGATTGAATTAAGGAGGCGTAACTGTTCAAATTAAAACGTGCTATTATGTCGAGGCCAGGACCTAAAAAATTGATTTTCGCTACCCAAAACCCAAACAAAGTACATGAAATAAAACTCAAGCTGGGGGAAGGGATCACCATTGTGAGTTTAATTGATCTGAACTATACACAGGATATTGAAGAACATGGAGAGACTCTTGAAGAAAATGCCTTGATTAAAGCCCGTAAAATCTATAAATTATATGGCCAAAATTGTTTCTCAGAAGATACTGGGCTGGAAGTTTTTGCGCTGAATAACGCACCAGGGGTGCATACCGCAAGATATGCCGGTGAGGAAAAATCAGCTGAAGCAAATATGGACCTACTATTAAAAAATTTAGAACATCAAGCGGATCGAAGCGCCCAATTTAGAGCCGTCATTGCCTTAATAATTAATGGCAAAGAATATCTATTTGAAGGAATTTCCCAAGGTAAAATCGCTGAGCGTAAATCAGGTACTCATGGATTTGGTTACGATCCTATTTTTATTCCGGAAGGATATAGCCAAACATTTGCTGAGCTAGACAAGTTTGAAAAAGCAGCTTTAAGCCATCGAAGCAGAGCTTTTGAAAAACTAGTAGCGCTGATTAAGAAAACTATTGAATAAATAGTCAGACTAATAAAACAGCCACGAAGCCCATTACGATGGCTACTAATTTATACCATGAGACAGTGTGATGTGATGCTGATTGGTCCACTTCAAAGAGTATTGTCGTGGCAATATGTAAGAACAGCCCGATCACTATCGCTAGAATTATTTGCTGATCCGATGTTTCAAAAATATAATAACTGGCCATCCAAGCACCCAAAGGAGTCATTATACTGAATATTAGTAAACAGGTAATCACCATCATTTTTTTGACACCAGAACCTATCAACACTGATGCCAATGCAAAAGCAGCGGGTAATTTATGGATAACAATTCCCCAAAAATAAGCATGTTGGTGTTGATGTCCTTGAACAAATCCACCTTCCTGCATAGGCAGTCCTTCCAACAATGCATGAATGCATAAACCGACCATCACGCTTGCGAAATATCGAGTTGAATGTTTATGGAGGTGCATGTGACCGTGTTCCACTCCCTTTGAAAACAGTTCTAACAATAATTGAATCATGAAGCCTACCAGAATCCAGATGCCAATCTTTCGAGATGTCTCAAAATATACGGATGGCAATAATTCAACAAAAGCTAATCCTAATAGGTAAGCACCCCCAAAAGCCAATACAATTTTTGGAATGAACGTAGATTTTAATCTTTGAAAATAAAAACTAAGTCCACCTCCGATCAGGACGGCTAGTATCAATCCAATGCCTTGCATCCAACTCATGCTATTTGCTCTTTCATTTTGAGACCACTTTTATTTTTATAAATCCAGTATACAAATAAACCACAAAGCACACCCACACCAGCACCAGCCAAAATATCCAGGGGATAATGCACGCCCACATAAACTTGAGCTATACTTACCAGTGCTGCCCAAAATAAGAAAAGATATTTCCATCTGCCCATTATAAATCCTAAGGAAAGCATAAAGAAAGTGCCAATGGCAAAGTGATTCGTAGCATGAGATGAAGTAAAACTATAGCCAGAGCCACATCTCACTAATAAATTTACATCTTGATAGATCTGACAAGGTCGTTCTCTTTTTACCTTTGGTTTAATAATGCGACTACTTAAATTATCAGAAAGGGCAATAGTTAGTAAAGCAAACAATAGATACCATCCTATTTTCTGCTTGAAGTTGAATAAAATAAAAACAATAATGGCAAGATAAAGTGGAATCCAGGTATACTTATTACGCAGTATGGGAAGAATATAATCAAAGACCGAATTTGACCATCCTTGATTTATCCAATAGAACAACGATTTATCCCAATCTAATAACCAATCCATGTTATCTAATTACCAACCTAAAGTATACCAAGTATTCAAAACCAAGCTCAATTTAGGAATATATAGATTAATTGAGTAAATATTATTTTGGTGATAATGGCAATAGGCAACATCAACGCAAATCCAATATTCGGCAATTTGTTTTGGGTTTTTTCAATACCAAAATCTAAAATCGCCGGTTGATTAGCTACCATGCCCAATAACATAGAAAATGGAATTTTCAATAGTTTATAACCGACTAGAAGCGTAACAATAGCCGAAAAAAATACGACCAAACAACCAGTCGAAAATATTTTAAATCCCTCTATACTTCCTATGGTAGTAAAAAAAGCGTCACCTGAATTAATGCCAATACCGGCTAACATCAAGATCAAACCCAGTTGTCGAATCGTCAAATTTGCAGAATATGGAATAGTCCAGAGGATAGGACCGGTCTTGTGTAATGCCCCAAGTATTAAAGCCACCAAAAGTGGTCCTCCGGCAAAACCCAATTTGATATTAATCTCACCAGGTAGTGGAATATTAATCGTTCCAAGAACCAATCCAACAAAAATTCCTATTCCGAAAGATGCTAGATTTATTTTACTGAGGCGGTCATATGAATCTCCAAAGAAATCTTGTATCTTTTCAACTTGATCTCTCCTGATCACAAATTGAATACGATCCCCTAGTTCCAGAATTGTATTTCCTGTAGCTAATATATCAATATCTCCCCGTCGAACCCTACTCACCAATATCGAATATTTTTCATGTAGATTCAACGTCGCCAAAGAAACACCGACAATTTTTGGGTTTGAAACAAAAACACGCTTCTTGATGAAAGAAGATCCTTCCAGAGGTAAGGTAACTTGCGTCTCCTCCCCTAGTAGATCAACACATTTTAATAAATCGTCCTCAGAACCAATCAAATTAAAAACATCATCTAGATTAAACGTTGTATCATAATTTGGCAAAGAGATGACTCCATCCCTACTAAATAATCCAAAAACAACATTGAATTTATGAGATGATTTGAAATCACGAATTGTCTTACCCTGTATTTCGGTTTGCGTGATTTTTACTTTTATTCTTTTTATCGCATCGTGTAAGCCATATTCCTGCTTAAGCGCTTTTTCCTCTGCTCGATAATCAATTCTAATCATTTTTTCAACTAAGTAAATAGCCATCATCACTCCAAAAATACCCATAGGATAGGTAATCGAGAATCCTGTCACCGCCCGATCCAGTAATTGCTGATTGGAATCAGCGGAATTTTGTGAGATTAAATCCAGTAATGCTGCTAGTGAAGAGGTATTGGTCGTACTTCCAGCATATAGTCCCGCCAGTGTGGTTTTATCCAAGTCAAATACATGGGCAAAAAATATGGCGAGTCCAGCTGTAAATGCAAGCATTACCAGAATGAAAAGAATATTTCGAAACCCTTTCCGACGGAAAGAATGAAAAAAACTAGCCCCACTTACCAATCCAATTGAATAAATAAAAATTATGAGGCCAAGCCAGATGATGGTTTCCGGAACACGAGCTTCTGGTATCATCCTTCCCAACACCAATCCACAAAACAGCACCGCAGCCATACCTAACTTATTGCCTTTGAAATTCAATGAGCCTATTCCATAGCCAATTGCAATGACCAGAAATAAAATAATTAATGGATGTTGACTTAAATAATCTGCCACTTAATTTAAATTAAGCCGCAAAGATAATCGATTAGATATTTCTGGTAGCATATGATTGAATTTGAAATATGCTTACAAGCACTTATGCCTGATCGGGTTAATGCTTATAGGAGCAATTAACTGGATTTTAGAATGTGTAAAAGTCTTGACAATCACTTCATGAAATGACATTAGCTCATTTCCACGATTATATGCTCGAATCGGTCTTATAACTATCTTCCTGAGACCTTGGCTAATTTGTTGATACCCTTTTAGTGTTAAGTTGTTTTTATTGTTTAACCGCAATCAACAATCCATTTACCAATCAAAAAAATAAAAAGTAAATTTGTGCCACAAAATAGATGAATAAATGACACTGATTAAATCCATCTCGGGAATAAGAGGAACCATTGGCGGCCTACCCGGTAAAAACCTAACCCCTCATGACCTGGTAGAATGTACAGCAGCTTTCGGGCAATGGGTCTTGAAAAATTCAGGCATCCCGAAAGTGGTAATTGGAAGAGACGCCAGAATTTCAGGAGAAATGGTGCATGGATTGGTTGCTAATACTTTAATTGCATTAGGTATTAATGTGATCGATCTGGGATTGTCCACAACGCCCACCGTCGAAATGGCTGTGGTTCACCAAAAAGCCGGAGGGGGGATCATTCTCACCGCTTCTCACAATCCAAAAGAATGGAATGCGCTCAAATTTCTTAATAATCAAGGAGAATTCATTTCTAAGCAAGATGGTCAGGATGTATTAAAATTGATTGATGAAAAAGTTGCCTATGCGGATGTAAATGAACTTGGAAAACTCGAGGAACATGAATATTATATGGATTTTCATATCCAGGAAATTCTCAAATTGGATGCCGTATTAGTCGACAAAATTAAAGCAAGGAAATTTAAAGTGGTCATCGATCCCATAAATTCAACCGGGACAATTGCGCTACCTTTACTACTTCGTCAGTTAAATGTCGACTTCAAGTTGATTCATGCGGAGCCGCATGGAATTTTTGCTCACAATCCGGAACCTTTAGCTCATAACTTAAAAGATTTGTCTGAAAAAGTTATTTCCGAAAAGGCGGACCTGGGAATAAGCGTTGATCCGGATGTCGATCGCCTCGCACTGGTTTGCCAGGATGGATCTATGTTTGGAGAAGAATTTACGCTGGTAGCGGTTGCTGATTATATTCTCAGCAAAAATCCGGGAGCTACTGTAAGTAATGTTTCATCTACCATGGTGCTTAAAGAAATCACTCAAAAACATGATCAAACCTATTACGCTAGTGCGGTAGGAGAAGTCAATGTAGTGACTAAAATGAAAGAAGTAAATGCGGTTATTGGGGGTGAAGGTAATGGAGGGATAATTTATCCACCTTTGCATTATGGAAGAGATGCCTTGGTTGGCGTTGCGCTATTTCTCTCGTATTTGGTTGAAAAAGACACCACTATGACCGCGTTGAAAGAAGAGTATCCAGCTTCGTTCATGGTGAAGGATAAAGTTCAACTACCTGAAAATTTAGACCAAGCCTCCATTTTTAACAGGATAAAAGAAAAAATTCAGGATGGTACATTCAATGAAATTGATGGATTAAAAATA
This sequence comes from Lewinellaceae bacterium, assembly GCA_024639065.1. Classification (GTDB taxonomy): domain Bacteria; phylum Bacteroidota; class Bacteroidia; order Chitinophagales; family Saprospiraceae; genus JAHEJC01. Next base: position 12,543 of record JAHEJC010000132.1, read on the forward strand.
GAATGGGCTGATGCCTGGGTGCAGATCAGGGCTTCCAACACCGAACCCATATTAAGAATTTATTCAGAAGCCAGGTCTCCTGAAAAAGCACAAACTTTAATTGATCAAATCAAACAAATCCTTAATTAGTATGGATAGAATATACCTGGATAATGCGGCCACCACACCTTTAGACCCTGAGGTCATCAAAGAAATGACCTTGTGGATGAAGGAATATTACGGGAATCCTTCTTCTATCCATGCAGAGGGCCGAAAAGTAAGAGCCGGAATAGAAGAAGCCCGGAAGCAAGTAGCCAATTACTTGAATGCCTCCATTGGTGAAATATTCTTTACCTCTTGTGGGACCGAATCAAACAATATGGCCCTTAAATGTTCGGTAAGAGACCTGGGAGTGGATCGCATCATCTCCTCTCCTATCGAACATCATTGTATTTTACACACCCTGGATCATCTAAAAAAGAATTCCCAGGTGGAGATTGAAATGCTGAATGTGAATGCGCAGGGACAAGTAGACCTTACTCAACTTGAAGAATTATTAAAGAACAGTGGACATAAAACCATGGTTTCACTTATGCATGCCAACAATGAATTGGGCACGCTCCTTCCCTTTGAGAAAGTTTCGGCCATGTGTTTAGAACACAATGCGTACTTCCACTCCGATACCGTACAAACGGTAGCTCATTTTCCCTTCGACGTTCAAGCTACACCCATTTCTTTCATGTCCGGATCAGCACATAAATTTCATGGACCAAAGGGAGTGGGATTTATTTATATTAACAGTGATAACAATATCGATCCTTTTATAGATGGAGGAGGACAAGAGCGTAATATGCGCGCTGGCACCGAAAATGTATACGGGATCAGGGGATTGAGCAAAGCCCTGACCATGGCTGTTGATGAAATGAAGGAACGGACAGCCTTTATCAAAGGATTGCGCAACTATCTGAAAAAACAGCTGATAACAACGATACCAGGCATTAAATTTTTAGGTGATCAAGAGAACTACCTGTACACCGTATTAAGCTGTAATTTCCCTAAACATCCAAAAAATGAATTATTATTGCTCAACTTGGATTTGGAAGGAATTAGTGCTTCGGGTGGAAGCGCTTGTACATCTGGTGCGGAAAGTGCATCTCATGTATTATATGAAGTGCAGGCGGATCCAACAACCAAGACGATAAGATTCTCATTTTCTCATTTCAATACCACGCAACATTTGGATACATTGATGGAGAAACTGATCAAAATATTAGACCTGGTTGCCGCTTAACCTTTTCAGATCCAGCAATCATGAAAACAAAAAATTACTTATATATCTTTATATTATTACTTGGAATTAGCCATATACATTGTACAAAATCCAACCCCATGAACAACGACAATGACATCAATGAGTTAGTCCCCGAAGAAGATGATGTGGCTGAAGCATCGCTGCTACCGACCTCTCATAATGGTATCTTTGAGTTGTCTAATGGTACCAGTTGGAACTACCGTATTACCGCCTCGATAGAAATTCAGTCTAGCAAAGTTCCTCTAGTAATTGCACTCCATTGGGGTGGTGCAGAAGGCACCTTTCAAAGCTACTCTGCCTGTTTGGCAGAACCTGCATTCGAAAAACTCCCATGTATCTTGTTTGCTCCGGAAGACCGAAGTTTGGGATGGAGCGCTGAAGAGAACAGAGTACTTATTGAAAGATTTATTCAACTGGCTATCAAGCATTGGCCCATTGATCCTGAACGCATTGTAATTACTGGATATAGTAATGGTGGAATAGGCACCTGGAATTATATTAATGAAATACCTGAATATTTTTCTGCTGCAATTCCTATGGCTGGAAGTTATTCCGGGAGTAAGAAAATAGATCTTCCTGTCTACGCTATTCACGGTAGCAATGATGAATTATTCCCAGCATCCGCTGCACTAGATGTTATTAACCAATCCATTCAATTGGGTTCATCCATTGAGTGGGTCGTTGCTGATGGATTGGACCACTACGGCGCGTGTGAATACGTTCCTTATCTGCAAGAAGCAGTGGAATGGCTGGAAGAAGTATGGAAGTAAGTCCTATAGCCACTGAATAATTGGGTTAGATCAAATCCTGCTCAGAAAATCAACAAAAGAGGGTCTCAAAGTTATCAAAATTTTTAATCAAATCTATATCCTTCTAATTTACAAAAACAATAGTAAATGAGAACTTGGTCAATATCGATTAGAACTAAGTTAAAGCTAATCTGAAA
>JAHEJC010000525.1 GCA_024639065.1 Lewinellaceae bacterium
TTAGCCAAATCCAATGCCTCAGATAATGTGTATTCAGGTGCTTGTAAACCAGACCAAATTAATGGAAAAAAGGACTTACTGTATTTTAATTCTCCTCCAAATTCGAAAAGCCAGTTTTCAATATTTTCTTTGCCTTCATCATCAAGAGATTTAAGGATTTCTATTCTGTCTTTTTTCTTTGCTTGCGCTCGAATAAAATCTTCTTGTAGTATCATTGACCTATCATCGTCAACTATTTGACCTATTGAAATATAAGCATTAAACAAATCGGGCCTTTCTCGTGTCATTATACTTCCTAAATATGTTCCAAAAGAATGTCCTACTAAAACTATTTTGTTTTTATTGTATCTAATTCTTAAAGTATCTATTAATTCATAGGCATCATTTATCAATTGTCGGGTGTTCATACTTTCAGTTGGGGGTTTATTTCTTGAATAGGTTTTACCAGCACCTCGTCTATCCCATTGAACAACTGTGAAATTATCTTCAAGAGGTCGTTGAAATTCATGAGCCAAATACATCAATGGCATTCCAGGGCCTCCATGTAAAAAAAGTAATATTGGATTATTTGTGTTTTTAGATCTTATTAAGACACATTGTTCTATTTCACCAATATCTATGTAATCGATTGTTGAAATTGAATTATTATTAGCCGATTTAATTTGTGGCGTTCTCTCTGGCCAAAACCACCAAATAGTAGACAAAACGACTATCGATAATATCGTTATTAATAATATTTTAAGTATTCTCTTTAGCACCTTAATTTAAAACTTGGTATTAAAATTAAACACAACAACGTGTTGTATATGGCCTGTGCCGATTATTCGCAACACCATGTTACACGAAAATTTATTTTATTGAAAGGTAATTAATTTTTGGGTAAGGACAGCAGAGGCATGGGCTATACACGATGTTGTGCCTGCCTGCGGTAGGCAGGCTTTCGTTATTTTTCAGCAATTGGGTTTTGTGCATTTAATTCGTTCTTCAAATTTAGTTGAAGTTCTTTGTTTGCTGCTAAAAGGTCTTCGAGTGCAGATACGGTCCAAGAAGTTCTAATTCCTAAATCGAACAGTATTTGGTCTAACTCTAAGGTTCCATATTGTTCTTTTAGTTTTGAATCAGAGAAAATATTTGTTTCTCTTAAGTCATAATAATCTAGTTGATAATTATTAAATAATTCTTTGGTGTTATTAATCCCGTGTTTAGATAAAAATGGTTTTATTCGAATCTCTTTATAATCTGACAATCGTTCATGAGCTTCATCTACATGATCTTCTTTTATGAAATAATCATCGATTTTTTCTCTAATATAATCTTTACTTATTTCCTTAATATATTTAGAATAATTAGATTCAATTACCAAATCAAAAATCTGCGAAGCTCGTATAGTACTATAGTTAATTAATGAATCATTTCTCGAAAGTCCTTGAGTTTCTTGATAAATATCAAAAAGCATTGATTGATCGCCTTTGTAATATTTAATATCCTCATCTATTCTATTTTCATCGGCCTGCAAATCCACTAAAATACGACTGTACAATTCTCTTTCATTTATTCTATCTTTTCTTTGCTCATTCCAATTGTTAATCTGTAAAGCAATCAAAATCCCTATTACTACCAGTGCGATTTCTCCAATAGCGTAAATCAGATATTTGCTGAATTTACTTGCCCGACTGGTCTGGTCAGGCGGTTTTTCAGTAAGTAGTCGCTGACGGATCCGTCTAAAGAACTTAATCATTTATTATTAATTGTTTTGCCAACCCTTCCGCTAGCGGTTATCTCATCCAAAGGTAATCCATACCTTTGATTTTGCTTTGCAAAATTTCGATTCGATAATCTAAAGAATTTTATCATTGGTTTATTGGTTTCTGTTTGCGATAATTCTGACTAACGTTCGCTAAGTCGTTGATTATCAAGACTCATTTATTAGTCATTTTACTAAGATAATCATCCTGCCAATAATGCGAAGGTTAGCAAGGGAAATTAATTTGCCGTGGAGAAATTGATATCTTTTTCCTTCAATTTTGGTCGGCCGAATCTGGGGAATAAAGTACAACGTCCAAGTGTATAGAGCGGACGCAGCGAAAGCAAGTCTGATCTTATCCACGTCCCAAGTTTACAAATTCATAAATTAAATGATTTTTCCAAAAGAACTGAAGAGTGGAATAAGACCTTGTTTATACACATTGGCTTATAGCTTGACAACAATGTTGGTCACCACTCTTCTACTACGAAGATCTCGATCAGTACTCTAAGCACAAAGCTTGATTTAAGGATGTTGAAATAGCGTAGTGTAGTTCTTTATAAAAAACTTGTTATGAGTGAATATACAAATTTTGTAAGCATAGATGTATCCAAGGCTAAGTTGGATTATTATGATTTTGTTTCAGGTCATAGTCAATACAAGAATGGTATTGATGGATTTAGACATATAGTAAAGGGAATGCCTGATAATTGTTGTGTTGTAATGGAAGCAACGGGTAGTTACCATCATCTGCTAGCTAGTTATCTATAGGATAGGGGAGTGCCAGTTAGTATAGTGAACCCATTATCTGTAAAACGTTTTATCCAAATGAAATTGCGTAGGATAAAAACAGATAAGAGTGATGCAAAACTGATAGCAGAATATGGACGTGAGCAGAAGCCAAAATTATGGGATCCAGCGCCAGAATATATTGTAATGTGTCGGATGATACAAAGGACAATCAGTCAATATGTTAAGCATCAAACTTCATTAAAGAATAAGCTACACAGCCTGGAAAGCAAGGGCATGACTAAAGGTATTTTGGTTAGGAGTTTGAGACAAAATATCAAAAACCTGGTATTGGGAATAAAAAAACTTGAAGAAGAAATTCTGCGGCTTATAAAGGAATATGAACCAGAGCTATTAAGCAATTTGCAATCTATTCCAGGAATAGGAAGGAAGACAGCCATATTGCTGATTAGCGGTACCAATGCTTTTTCAACTTTTGAAAATCACAAACAAATTATTTCATACTTAGGCTTAGCACCGATGGAATATAGTTCAGGGACTAGTGTGAATAAATAATCAAAAATCAGTAAAACAGGAGATGCCAGAATCCGTAACCATTTATTCATGTGCAGTTTTACAGCATGTGAAAGGAATCCACAGTGTAAGGCACTATATGAACGAATTGTAGCCAAGGGGAAGTCTAAGAAACTAGCACTAATAGCGGTGTGCAATAAGATATTAAAACAAAGCTTTGCAATAGCAAAATCAGGAATCCCTTATGATCCTCATTATAAATCGAAATTGGTAACAAATTGATTTTTTCTTTCGAAAAGGTCCTCAACAAACATGGATTTTTTAAAAGAAAAAAACATTTCAAAATGCTTGGTTTTTAGCTCAGTACTTTGTTAGGTGCTGAAATTAAATAAATCACTTTGAAGATATTTTAGACCCGAGTCACAAATTATTGTTACTATTCGCTTACCTGGTCCTATAATTCGTGCTCTTTGAATTGCTGCCCAGACATTCGCTCCAGAGGTTATTCCTCCAAAAATACCTTCCATTGTTGCTAATTTTCGAGCAGTGCTGTATGCATCTTCATCTTTTATAGGGAGTATTTCATCAGCTAAATCTAATCTGCAAATCGATGTAACAAATCCGATACCCATTCCCTCCAATCTATGGGTACCGCTAATATCTCCTCCAGAAAGCGCCCTGACATAGTAAGGCTCTGTGGCAATACATTCTATCCTTGGTTGTGCTTCTTTTAAAACCTCTGCATTACCTGAAAAACAGCCTCCTGTTCCTACTCCGGCTATAAATTCATCAATGTCATTTCCAAGTTCTGAAAGAACTTCACGGGCCATTAGATGATATCCATTCCTATTGTCTACATTATTAAATTGATCGATCCAGAAGGTATTTTCATTTTGATTCAGTTGCAGAACTCTTTGTTCCATGGAATTAATTAGGTTGGCGGTTAT
>JAHEJC010000526.1 GCA_024639065.1 Lewinellaceae bacterium
AGGTCAAAGCTTTTTCCCACTCTCTGTAGACTATCAAGAAAAATTTGCTGCCGCTGGCAGAATTCCGGGTAACTTTTTCCGCCGAGAAGCCAGACTTTCAGATTATGAAATACTCACTTCCAGATTAGTTGATCGCGCGATTCGTCCTTTGTTTCCTGAAGGATATATGAATGAGACTCAAGTAATTGTCAATTTAATATCGGCTGAAATGGACGATTTGCCGGATGCCTTAGTTGCCTTAGCGACTTCGGCTGCACTTTCAGTATCTGATATACCGTTTGCTGGACCTATATCCGAAGTAAGGGTGATTAAGTCAAATGGATCGCATATTGTCAATCCAACCAGGACGCAATGTGAAAACGCAGAAATAGACATTTTAGTAGGAGCAACCATTGATAATGTCACTATGGTAGAAGGAGAAGCCGATGAATGTTCAGAAAAAGATCTGATTGAAGCTATCAGAATAGGACACGATGCAATAAAAACTCAATGCCAGGCCCAACTGGATCTTGCTCAAAAAGTCGGTGATAAAGCCTTGCAGAAAAGAGAGATCGAGGCCCTTCCGGAAGATGAAGAATTAAAAGACAAAATTGCTGACTTAATAAAAGATAAAATATATACCATCGCCAAAGCCGGATCAGATAAGTCTACACGGAAAGAGCAGCTAAAAGAAGTGCATGAAAACTTGGTGGATCAACTCACTGAAGAGATGGGTGAAGAGTATATGGAGGAAAATGGTGATTTGGTGGGCAGATATTATGATAAAATCAAAAAGGGCGTAATCCGCACCATGGTTTTGGATGATAAGGTGAGATTGGATGGCAGGAAGCATGATGAAGTAAGGGCCATTTGGTCAGAAATTGATTATTTGCCTTCAACACATGGTTCAGCGATTTTCAATAGGGGAGAAACCCAGGCTTTAGCTTCGATGACGATAGGTACCAAGCAAGATAAATTGATGCTCGATAATGCCTTGAAAAGCACCTTCGATTCGTTTATCCTGCATTATAATTTTCCAGCCTTTTCAGTAGGTGAAGCAAGACCGATGCGAGGGCCTGGCCGAAGAGAAGTGGGTCATGCAAATCTTGCAGCCAGATCGATCAGAAAAGTGCTTCCCGAGGAAAATCCATACACCATTCGAATTGTTTCAGATATCCTTGAATCAAACGGTTCTTCCAGTATGGCTACCGTATGTGCTGGTTCTTTGGCACTTATGGATGCAGGGATAAAAATCAAAACTCAAATAGCCGGAATTGCGATGGGTCTTATTACCGAGGATGACAAATTTGCGGTATTATCGGATATCCTGGGTGATGAAGATGCTATTGGAGACATGGATTTTAAACTTACCGGAACTAAAAATGGAATTACCGGTTGCCAGATGGATATTAAAATCGATGGACTTCCTTACGAAATCATGCAGAAAGCGCTCGACCAAGCCAGGGAAGGACGGCTACACATCTTAGACCGCATGAATGCTACAATAGCAGAACCTAGAGAAGATCTTAAACCACACGCACCTAGAATGGTTGAGCTTATTATTGATAAGAGCTATATAGGAGCCGTGATAGGACCAGGTGGAAAAGTGATCCAGGAAATGCAAGAGGTTACTGGTACCATTATTTCGATTGAAGAAATTGATGACAAAGGAATTGTGAATATTTCGAGTGTTGACAAAAAAGGGATCGAAGCAGCAGTAGCTCGCATCAAAGATATTACGTTTATGCCTGAAGTAGGGGATGAATATGAAGCAAAAGTTGCCAGCATCATGCCGTATGGAGTATTTGTGGATTTCAAGAATAAGAGCGGGCTAGTACATATTTCTGAGCTTTCACACACACGTATCAATGATATTAACGAAGTGCTGAGCGAAGGGGATAGTATAAAAGTTAAATTAATCGGGATCGATCGGAAGACCGGCAAAATGAAATTGTCCAGGAAAGCAATACTTCCTAGACCTCCTAGACCACAGGAGGCTGAAAAAGATGAACGAAGGTAATTTCAATTTTTTTTTGATTTACTGGTAGATATTCATCAAATGCCATGCTCAATCGTATTGTGCTGGTGCGTTGATATTATTTTCATCTATACGCACGGTTATTATCTCCAGTTTATGTCTATATTCATCTAAATACCAAACTGATTTAGAATTTCATAATAACTTTCACTAGAATTTAGTTAAATTTAGAGACTTGTTATATTTGATTTTAATGATATATAACGAATGTCCATTCCGAAACTTTTTCGTTCATCCATTTGTATGTTTAATAAGGAGTTTAATATATGCGACAACTCAAAATAACCAATAGAATTACTAATAGGGAAAGTTTATCACTTGATAAATACCTAAATGATATTGGTAAAATAAATATTCTTACGGCAGAAGAGGAAGCTGAGTTGGCCCGTCGCATTAAGGCTGGAGATCAGGAAGCCTTGGAAAAATTAACCAAATCTAATCTTAGGTTTGTGGTTTCAGTAGCAAAGCAATACCAAAATCAAGGCTTGTCTTTAAGTGATCTTATCAATGAGGGCAATGTAGGCTTGATGAAAGCGGCAAAACGATTTGACGAAACGAGAGGATTTAAATTTATAAGTTATGCCGTATGGTGGATCCGACAATCCATCCTACAAGCAATTGTTGAATATTCGAGGATCGTACGGTTACCTTTGAACAAGGTAGGTGCTTACAATAAAATTCAAGAAGCATATACTTCATTCATACAAGAATTTGAGCGACCACCATCCAGCCAAGAAATAGCTGAATTGTTGGATATCACCCTAAAAGACGTAGAAGAGTTACTCCAGAGCCCTTCCCGGCATGTTTCCTTTGATGCACCAGTAAAATCTGATGATGAATCCAGTGCTACGATGTTGGATCTAATGCATTTCGATGATGATAATATGCCAGATTTGAAGTTGATGGAACAATCATTAAAGGAGGAAGTCAAATTTGGTATGAGTGTACTGGCACCTCGAGAATATGAGATCCTGAGTGCTTATTATGGATTAAATGGCAATAAGTCACTAACACTAGAGGAAATTGGTGAGCTTTATGGATTAACCAGGGAAAGAGTTCGTCAAATAAAAGAACGTGCACTTAGACGATTACGGAAGTCATTTAAAAACGGTAGCCTTAAGTACTATCGCAGCTAATACCAGTTTTTGCTCCGAAACCTATATCGCTAAACGTCTAGACCTCTAAGCTCCTGTACTCCTTAACACTCCATTAACCTTTTACCGTTAACCACTCAAATCCTAAACCCCTAAACCCCTAAACTACTTTTCCTTTTTACCCTTAACCTTTTATCCTTTACCTTTATTGAAAACTACATTCAACACCACCTCCGGAAGTATGCATATATACGTCTATACCACCACCATGCATCGTTCCATTAACCTTATTCTTTTTATGGCTTCCAGAAAAATTTTCTAAATCAATACGTACAGAATTACCGCTAAGATCCAAATCCATTCCTTGGTTTCGGTCTAAAGTAGCCTGTATGCTTCCTCCGCTGGTTTTTAAATAAATTGAGTTTTTTAATCCGGATACATTGGCATTTATTCCACCCCCGCTAGTAGTTGCTTTGACCGTAGCAGCGATTCCATCAATATCTATTCTTCCTCCACTTGAGCTTACATCAATATCGCCTTTGGTATTTTCTAACGTAATTCCACCACCGGAAGTAGATGCATCTATAGATCCCACGGCATCCTCAATACTGATTCGACCCCCGCTGGTATTCAATATTAAATCTCCGTTTTGATCTGACACATTGATACCTCCTCCGGAAGTAGTGCCGGTAACCGGCCCGGTTACGTTTTCAATGGTTAGTCCGCCACCACTGGTATGCATTTTATGAATCCCGTCTACACCGCTTAATTGAATACCGCCTCCGCTCGTATGCAATTGATTGGACATGCGGT
>JAHEJC010000133.1 GCA_024639065.1 Lewinellaceae bacterium
ATCCATATTGCTCTTGCACAATGTATGGTAAATAATAAAAATAATAAGTGCCTGGATTTCTGACTGGGCCGAAGACTAATGAGCAGTTTTCATTTGAGATTTTCAATCGATGGATGTTTGAAACGGTATCACCACTGGTTGCTTCTATGATAATAAATTTTCTTTTCTCAGGATCTCTATCATGCCGGCGCCAATCAATATTCATCTTCACAGCATCTGTAGCTTTGTCCACCTGCAACACAGCTCGGTGATTTCCAAAGGGTTCCTCCCAGGGAATGGGAGCTACCGTAAAAACCGATTTTTCCGTATTGAAACTTCCATTAATTATCCACAGAAAAATCGGTAGTAGGCTTAAATAATAATTCATGACCATTTGATTATTAAATAAATACAAGGTTCCACTAAAATGGAGTCAAAGTATAAAAATATGGATTGAAATTTGATTGAAACTAAATCTCATTTCCTAGTCATAATACAACCAAAGCTTTTATAAAATTTTATCCCAATCAGAATTCTACTTACCAATGCTTCACCTGATACTTCTGCATGGCGTGGGAAAAACCTCCGGGAGTATGGGCAAATACTTCAATTACAAAAGTTCCCAAATCATCAGATTGGTTAAAAATTATCTCAGCTACTCCATGCTGGTTTGTCATAATATCCGGATTCCAATAAACCAACGGATCAATAGCGGGCAAATCATCATTTTTGTGCTCCAAAAAATTATTTAGATTTTTATCACTAGCCTTGATTCCATTAATTGTTTCAGCAATACTAGATTGGTTTAACAAAGGAAATTTTGTAGAAATTGAAACAACACCATGCCGGCCCAAATGCCCAAAATGCCCAATAGTTTTCGGCAGATTATAAAAATCCATCCTGACAATATGCTCAATCTTTACAGACAATGCTTTATTCGGATCTGCTTCCAAGCAACGATCAACTATAAATAAAGGTGGGCCATTGAAAAAGGGTTTGTGTAAAGGATTGACCATTTTGGGAATCAATCCATCTTTTGATTTATGGATTCTCAAAGGTGTCAGAATCAATTTTGTAAGCTCTTCTATACTGCGTACATTTTCGTAATCCTGGAGCAGTAATGTATGATCTGGTTCAAATGGCCACCGTATCGTATCCTTAACCCAGTTTGTTGACGGTTCTTCTGGCCTGAATAAAAAATTGATCTTTTTGCGTATCCGATTGGTCCCAAAGTAACTCCTGAGACCAATTGAGATGCTATCCTGTACCTGATTCTTTTTCGGATTTACTGGTATGGGCATAACACTTATATTTCTGCCCATAGGATCAAAATATTGAATTTCTTTACTACCATAAAAAGGTTGAAATTGCCAGGAAAAAACACCACTAGTATCCACCTTTGCAAATACGATCTTACCTTCTTCCTTGAGAAATATTGCCATTATGTCATTTGATAAGGGAAGCCCATTGTCCAGGTTGATAGCCCTCCTTGTCCAGGTCAATACATCTTTTAAACTAGGAACTGACTCTAAAGGCAACACGTTTACTGAGGACATCGGAGGCTGATCTGATCTCACATATGGCCGGTGTAAAATTGAGACAGACAACTTTGCCTGCGAAGGATTCCCACTCATGTCACTTGTGTTAACCTTAAGATGGACTTGCTCACCTGGATGATAAATCGGTTTATCGAAATGAATCTTAATAATCCCGGAAGGATTTACCGGATTTGATTTTGGAACAGCGCTAATTGGAGAAATTTCTTCGGAGTCATTAAAAACTTTTAGATGGGTATTGAATATCCTCGAAATCTGTGAATTTCCGGCATCAAACCATTGGCCTTCCATCTTCCAAGTACTTGTTTTAGATGTATGCGGGATTGAAAAAGAACCATAGCCAATGTTATCTTTTATGGGTATGAAAAAATTATAACCAAGGTCTTTATCAAACTGGTTTTCGACTAGCAAATCTAAAAACGTTTCTTTCTTATTAGGTTCGGTCAAATAAATTTTGAACCGTACATTATCTCCATTTAGGTAAAATGGTCGATCAAAATGAATAGCCATTACATCTTGACCAAAAATCCAAGAGCTGGAAATGAAAAGACTTGTAATGCTTATGAAAAAAATATTGCCAATTCGATTTAAAAATTTGAACATCATTCCTGCTGATTTTAGAAAGGCCAATAGGAAGGTCTTTCTCGAGTACTATGTTTGATGGTCAGACAATCCATGCAAGCTTCCACAAAAGCCGAATCAATCAAGACACAATTCGACACAGGGCGTCCAACTGAATCACGTGGAACAAACATTCGCTTAGTAGTTATTGCTGAGGCATAGAAATAACCGGCAACTTTATCTGAAGAATCATTAACATTGGAAATATTTCCGTTCAATGCGCCAACCGATTCCCCTAATATCAATCCATTCCTTTCCAAAGTCTTTCCAACTTGGTTCCAATACGTGTATGCACTTTCACTCAATGAAGATTGCTTTACATGGACACAATAATTGAATGCGAATTTGTAATCTACATCAATCGTTTTAATTACTTCATCGCTTAATAATTTGCCTTTTACAGGGTCTCCATTAAAAACAGCAATATCTCCCAATCGGATATTATGTGGAATATAACAGGTATACAACACCGGTCCCACTCCCGTATATGCAAAAATATCTGTCAACGCTTCACTCTCTCGAAATTCATATTCACCCTTTACCTCCCACTTAAAGAAGACGTTTTCTGGATTATTCGGCACCTGGGTTTTAAGCAAAATATCTATCTTTTTTTGATAAGAGATATTTTCTAATGCGGTTAAGTATGGTTCTTCATAGAAGTTATAATCCAATTCAAAGATGGGAGGAATAGGAAGTAGTTCTTCTGGTTCGGAAATATAATGACTGCCATCTGGAAGGACAACATTTAGTTGATAACTATTACCAATCTTACCAACAAAACTGGAAGGATTGGTTTGATATATTCCTGCTTTAATTTCTTCTAGGTTTGCTGACAAACCATTTGAAGATATAATATCTACGCTTGCGCCATTTACAGGAACTTCTTCCTGAATGGACTCACCGTAATTTCCAGCATACCGAATAAAGACAAGATTGGGTTCAGGTAAATTGGTAATGTGTCCGTTTATTGCCAGGTTTTGGTTTACCTTTTGCAGATCCAACTCAATTTGATCGACACATGATACCAAAACAGCGCACAGCATTACCAAGCTCCATCTACGTGTGTGTAATCCGATAAAAAAGGAATAGTTCGTCATTTTATCCAATACAATGGTTTAGTATGTGTACTGTTTTTCAAAATCAGGCAATCATGGCAAATTCCGAAAAAAATTCCATTATCTGCCGGACACGGTGCTGGTTGACTTAATACAATTTCTGATGGAACAAATATCCGTTCTTCATATACAGCTGATGCATAAAAATAACCAAAAACCTGTTCATCCACCTTATCTGGATTGGTCAAATTACCTCGAATTCTTCCAGGGAGTTGATCCAACAGATTCCCATTTTGATCATTTAATTCCTTGGCTGCCGTCCAAAACGCAAAAGCATTTGCTGAAATGGATTGTTGTTTAATATGAACACAATATGCGGATGCAAGCTTATAGTTCATATCCAATTCGATAAGTATTTGGTTTGACGTCTGATTAGGTTTAGTTGAGGAAGCATCCAGGATCGCTCTTGCTCCTAGCCATAGATCGTCCTTAACATAACAAGTCTTATTTGTTTGCCCCGGCCTAAGCGGCTTTTGTTCATTAAATTCATATTCTCCCATCAATTCCCATATGAGAAAAACCTGATCAGGCCCCAGTGGAAAAAGGACATCTGTAGAAACGTGGACTTTCTTCTCATAGACAATATTCTCAACCTCATTTAAGAGAGATTTGGTTATAACCTTAAAATGGACTTCACCTATTTCCGGAACTGGCTGGATGGTTTCCCAGGTTGATTCATAAAGGTTCTGGTCATTCAGTTCTACAAATAATTTATATGAATTTCCCAGTTCACCAATAAATTGACTGGGGTCACTGACATAAAATCCGGGATCTTTCTCCTTGAATATCCCCTTAGTTTGATCTTTTGCTAGTGCATATACGTTAGCCCCAGTCACCGGAGTTTCTGTGGGCGTTTTATCAGAAGAAAAATCACCTGACTCTTTAATACTTATTACATAGGATTCGGATAAGTTTGTCACCTGACCATTAATAACCAGATAATCGCGATCACCTGGTAAATTAAGATCTATCGGATCAATACAAGCGTGAAAAAAGAGTCCAAATGATATAATCATATACACCCATTTAGGCCTTAAGAAGTAAAAACATATCCAGATCTTTGATTGTAAAAATTTTTCTATTAAGGAATTAAATTTTAGCCTGTTTAACCTTGGTTCGGCACGGTCTACGAAAGAATCAATCATAAACCAGATACTTAACAATTGTATCAAAGGAATTTCCTTCAAGCAGTTTATACTTTTATAATTTTTTGCTTTTATCCTATATAACATTCGAGAAGACAATATCTATATTATTTGTTCATTCTATTCTCATTTTTCAATTACTACTTTATTCATCTCACTCTTCTTATTCATTAAATCTAAAATTGTACGTTATAGCCGGGAATGCACTTCCCAATACAGACAAACGATTGGCTTGTACATTTGAAAAAGCGTTCTGTCTGAAAAATACCGAATAAGCATTTCGTCTTCCATACAAATTATAAATTCCGAAAGCCCAATAGTTTCTCCATTTTTTATTGCGCCGATGCCCTTGCCCTAACGTATAGGTAATGTCAAGCCGGTGATAATCCGGAATTCTAACCGCGTTACGTTCACTATAAATCGGGATCCTGGTATTGTCTGTTGTATTAAAAAAGCCAGTTGGTGCTGTAACCGGTCTACCAGTGCGATACGTAAAATTTATTGCAAATTTATGTCGGTTATTCATTTTGTATACCAGCGTGGTACTGAGGTCATGAGGTGTATCAAAATTGGAAGGGTACCAAGCGCCTCCATTGATGATTTGATCTGGGTGATTGGATGACGTTTTACGTTTTGACCGGGACCACGTATAAGCTAGCGAACCCGTCAATTTACCTACATTCTTTTTAATACTACATTCAAATCCAAATGCCGTCCCAACCGATTCAACGGTTTCTGTTTCTAAATGACTGCTAACCAACAGATTAGCAAATTCCCGGCTTTCGGTCAATCCAGATAAGCTTCGATAATAACCTCCAAGGGTCAGATCCCAATGATTCCTATCCATAGACCAATTGGATGAAAAAGAGAAGTTATGGGAACGTGGAGGCGATAGATAAGTATCGCTTAATTTCCATACATCTGTTGGTAACGGTGCACTATGATTGGTAATTTGGAATACATATTGGGCCGTTCTGGAATATCCAAATGTTATGGATCGCTGAGGAGAATAATTCCACCTTACTGAAAGTCTTGGTTCCAGGCTATAGTAGGAAGCAATGTTCTCGCCCGATCTAAAAGAGAGCGTATCCAGGATCGTAAACTCAGTAGGAACTGAGTTATCCTCATAGGTAAATACTTCTCCAGGCCCAAGAAAACTAAAAACAGAAAATCGTAAACCAGCTGATACAATTAGGTCTTCATCAAAAGTCCATACACTTTGGAAAAAAGCTGCACCTTCGAAAGCTCTTTCATGGTCTAGTGTCTTTGATTCGACGGTAGAAATATCATCCAAAGGATTTATTTCTCCGGGTTTGATGTTATATAAAATTGTGGAAGCACCTAGAGACAACTTTTGATTCTTCGAGGTATTAATATCTAGAATTTCTTTAAACTTAAGATAACGAACGCCACTGCTAAATTTTGATTTTTGATTATGCTGGAGTTCTTCTAATGCGCTATCAAAAGATCCATAAACAGCAGAGGTGGTAGATAAGATATTCTTGGAAATTCGTTCAAACCAATTCGCAGATAATCCCGACATTTTATACTCAAAACCAAATTGATCCGAAAACTGAAAGGCATCTTGACTTTGGTAGCCAGAAAGAAGGAAACTGGAACTAGCATCAATTTGATGATGATATCGAAAGTTTGCATCATAAAAAAAAACTTTACTTTTCTGAATATCCGGCACTTTTATTTTTTGAAGAATCCAATCTGAGTAGGTTGATCTGGCACCAATAATAAGGGAGCTGGTTTCTGAAATGATAGGTGTCTCTAAAGATAATTTTGCCGAAACCGGGCTGATACCTCCTCTCAGTTTAACGATATCTTTACTGCCTGTTTTCATATTCAACACCAATGCAGAAGAGATTCTGCCACCAAATTGAGCTGGGATCGATCCTTTGTATAAATTTACCCCAGTAACCAGATCGGGGTTTATCGCGCCAAATAAGCCAAAAGCATGGGTCGTATTGAAAAGAGGAATTTCATCAAAAACAACCAAATTTTGATCAATATTTCCACCTCTAACATTAAATCCAGGTGCGCCTTCTCCAATAGAGCTTACTCCGGGTAAGAACAGCAGGTTTTTTATTACATCTGGTTCACCAAGAAAGGAAGGCGTTTCTTGAATCCGGCTAGCAGAAAGAATATCTAAGCCGGATTGGACGGCAATAGAAGGATCATCGTCTTTATTGGATACGACAACTATTTCGTCCATGGTGATGACGTTTTCGAATATTTCCAGTTCTGCTGATCCATTCCCATATACTGATATCCTATGGAGCTGATCCGTATACCCTATATTCTGAGTCATAAGTTCATAGGCTCCGGCATCCAGTAGCACATTTGCCTTACCGTGAACATCTGTCACCAAATGAATAACTGGATCGAAAATGGAAATCAGGCACCCTATAACAGGTTCTTTGGTTTCATTGTCCCTTACTTTAAAGGTAACTTCTCCAACCCCCTCCTTGTTAGGATTTCCAGAATCGCCGATCTCCAAAGTGGATTGGTTCTGAACAGTAGGGGTTGCCAGGTTCATGATGTTTTCATAAAATTTAGGGTCGAGGTTACGATCCCAATCTTCTATGTTAACTATCAGAGTAACATACTCATTGTATTCAACCGTTCTCAATTGAAACTGGTTAAGAAAACGGTTTAAATCGTCTATTTCATAAGCCCGATTTTTTTTTATTGACCATTTTCCTACAGGTAAGATATCGTCCTGGTAATAAAGTTTTATCTTCCTCGTGAGTTCTATTTCCTCTAGAATTTGACCAAGAGATACACCTAAAGTATCTTCTTGAATCATCAACGATTGAGCCATACCTGATGGAACTATAGCTGCAGTCAAAATCAGACAAAAAATGACCCTGCTGACTACCTTATTCGGATAGTCAAATATCTTTTTAATACCCAATTTTCTAAAAGATGTTATATCAAATCCTATGCGCATAAATCTCAATACTGTACAGTGCTAAATTAAACAATCGGTATGGCTTAGTAATGATTAAATCAATTAAAAGTAAACCTTGAGATCTTCATGTACGTTATGTCACATTAAAAAACAGTGTCTACCACGATGGTAATTTTCTTCACCGCAAACTTTCATTTTTGATATACTCTAACATAATCAATTTGATACCTGGAAGGGAAAGTCTTTTCGGATGGATCTCCTCCGGCAGTGCCTTCTATAGCCAGATTCATCATCCATATCACCTTTTTCTGGTACATAATCAATCGCATACTATTAGTTACTAATAACTATTTTTTCTGTGGTCATAAATTTACCAGTTTTAACATTCAACAAATAAATGCCAGCAGATAAGCTACCTATATCCAATTGAAACCGTTTGCCAGATAATCTTATATTCCGATCAAGAATTAATCTACCCTTAAAATCAGATAAGGTAACGGATAGGTTATCCACTATGAGGTCATCAATTTGAATGCTGATAAATTTATCTTTACCATTTACAGGATTTGGAAATACCTGTAACCTTGAGGGATTTTTCCCCGCTATAACAGGGGTCGCGGATTCTCCAAAATATTGAAGTGCCAGGTTAAAGGCCGCAATACCAATTTTTTCACCAATAAACCGGCCGGGCATATCGTCTACTGGAGGGTGAATGCCTCCCCAGATCCTGGAAAGACTGGTTTGATCAGATGCATCCCGATAGGTAGCCCATTGCAAGGTAATATCTATGCTTGGACCTTCTTCAAATACTAAAAACTCGTTTTGTTTGGCCTCGAATTCTCCAATACCTCCTGGGAAAAAAGTATCACCGGTAATCATAGCCATTACTTCAGCTGCTGCACGGGAAAATGTTGAATGCCCGGAAACATATCCCGCGAAAGGAGGAGTGACAAAAGTAGGCCTTTGATATGGCCACCAATTTTCCGCTAAGATCCAATCTACACCACCTACATAAATTTCCGGATCCGGGATTGACTCGGGTCCTCTCCAGGCAAACAATTTAATCTTACCAACATGTTGATTCTCATCACCCGCTAAAGAATCGCCTTCTGAGATTACTTCGATAAATCCCTCTTTGAGTGGTAGACCCTCCGGTGAATAATTGGACAATGTAGTATCTGTAGATTGACCTTGTTCTGCCATATAACGAATAGCCGATATAGGCCTGATGTAATCATACCATCCTTTAATTCCCCAAGCAGTTACAGCCGCATCATGCACCGCTCCTCCCAGCGTGAAGTAAGCTTTAATGTCCCATTCCAAATCATCCAGTATTTGACCCTCACCTCTAAATTTTTTCTCCAGAAGCGGATGATCGTTTACATAATTTAGAATCGTGAACCAATGTCCTGGAGGAGTTTCAGAATCTGGTCCGTCTGCCCAAAACTCAGCCAAGACCCGGGCATAATCCGCTCTAGGTACAATTTGAGGTTCATAAGGTGACCCGGTATGAGGATTTATAGGATGTCCTTGACTTAGATCACCACCCTCGGTTAACTTGTAAAAATCACGTAGTCCTTCTAAGGTGGTCGGATAGCTTGCAATATTTCCGATGGATGCCGGGGAAATATCGATCATCACACGATCAGCCGGATCAAGTTGAGATGACCAAATAGCAACCAAGCTGTGATTCCACCGGTACTCAGCTGAAGTCCCGCTTCCATCAGCCTGGAGATAAGCGGGGGGGCCGGGATCATGGTATACCCAAAAATCATCGCCATCACGATTGAAAATGGTGAGGTCATTGCTGGTTAAAGCAAACGGTATTACCTTCCCCCATTCAGGACTTAGGAATTCGGGGATCCCTCCGGGTATTTCAAACCCCGCCTGATCGATAAAGAAATCGAAAGAGAGTGGCTGCCAACGATTCGGGTCATTAATCCCTTGCGTCCCGGATTCTGTGGGAACTAGAAATCCATTGAAGGGGGTATAGACCAGGTTCGTATAATCAAGATTCTCATTGGAGCCATCCAGAATTCCAAATTCCCGGATACAATTTGCCACATAATTTCCCAAATCAGCCGGTGATCCGGATGTATAGTCCATGGACGTAACGGAAATATCATATCCTAAAAACTGCATGAGGCTGTCGAACCTGTTTAATGACCCCTCCCCTCCCGGAGAATTAACAAAGCGGTGGGTTAACAATCGATAGGCCGCATAGCTGATGGCTTCTTCCCGGGCAGCTTTCAGGTCTTGAGGAGCCGGAACCCCATTAAAGTTACACGTGTAAGGTCCTACTACATTGCCGAGTAAAAATGGTTTAGCCACCGGATCATAAGCGGCCCAGCCATCATACATCGCCATAGAAACATGAAATATGTTTCGGGCATGTACGGTAGGTCGAGCATAGTCATTTCTGATCGCTTCCAACAAGACTTCATTCCACATCCGTGCCACAGATGTTTGTGCCAGAACCGGAATGTCCAATAAACTAATAAGTAGAACAATCCCCATTATAACTTTACCCATTCCTATGTATTTTGAAGTTCTAAATTTCAAAGAAGTTGAATTGAATGGCCTTGTTGATAAGGTTTGCATATGCTATGCCTATTTTAGGTAAATGAAAAATATAAAGTCAAGATTATATCACGTAATTCTAAATTCAATACCTATGCTATCAACTAATAAATCAGGTCTTGTCAAGCACAAAGATAAGTTTGAATAGCAAAGTATTTTGCTCTACTGCTCTGTAGTAATTAGCCCAAAGCAAATCCTAATGAAAGACGCAACGTATTGGCCAATGGATGGTTTTCAACTGTAGGAACTAAATAAGAAAAGTCAACCATAAATTTCTGCACTTTAATACCCACCCCAAAGGTTAAATACTTCCACCCACCTTTGTTTTCATGTTCATGAAAATATCCTGTCCTAAGGAATAATTTACTTTTGTAACTATATTCTGCGCCAAGGGATAAAGATATCTCCTGAAGTTCTTCCCCAAAACCGTCTGGGGCATCACTAAACGATCCCCACACTCCACTCAGTAAACTTCTATTCGGATCTTCTCCTTTCGCGATCACCAATTCACCTTGTTCATTTTTACTATAAATGGGAGGAGAAGGAACCAATAATTTATTCAAATCAATGGCAAACATTACTTGGTGATCCGGGCTAATCTCACTACTCAAAGCAGCCCCCAATCTCAAGTTTGTAGGAATGAAGTATTGCTGTATGCCCCCATCGTAGCTTAATTTCTGACCTAAGTTGGAGATATGTAATCCGAAAGAAAATTCGGTTGGTTTTTTAGCGATGTTTAATCTATTTCGATAATAAACGCCCAGATCAAAAGCTAATGTTTTACCAGGCTGCAGGTCTTCCAACAATGCAAATTGACCTGGTATATCTGAACGGATATATCTGCCGGTCAAACCAAGGCCAATTTTTGAAGATAGTTTTCGAGAATAGGTTACATCAATGGCCGTCTCATATGAATTAAAGTTTGCCACAAAAGATCCGACATCGTCATTGATTTCAAACTTACCCAAGTCAAAATGTTTAAGGGATATACCAACAGCCTGTGATGAATCTATTTTATAGCATGCAGCAGCATACCCAATGAACATATCATCGGTAATATTTGATAACCACGGTGTATAAGAAAGGGTCGCACCAATGGTTTGTTCCAAGAAAGCAAGCTTCCCATTATTCCAATAGATCGAATAGATATCAGGTGAAGTGGCCACGCCGGCATCCCCTAATCCTGCTGCACGGGCATCCGGAGTAAAGGTCAGAAATGGGATGGCCGTAGATATAACACGATTATTCGATCCTTGTCCGATGAGATAATTAAAGCTTAAAAAAATGATCAAAAGAACAAATACAGCGTATCTCATATTTATACTATTTCTTAAATCCACGGGTTACATAACGTGTATTATCCGCGTAGACAACAAAAAAATAGAGTCCTGGACTTAAATAAGCTGGAGCATCCCACACCGTATTGCCGAAGAAACTTTTTTCCGACTCAACGATAACATCTACTTCTTTACCCTGTTCGTTCAAAACGACCACTTTGTGGGTAATGAATTTAGGCAACTGATACTCAAGCGTCACCTGATTTGTGAAATAACTCGGGTAAATGCGAATAGCTCCCTCAGCAAATGGACTTTGAATCTCCAATTCGGTATCCTCCGTTATTTCAATCATTTGATTGGCCTCAACCACGGTCATATATTGTGTACCTCCACCAATCCAATGAATGATTACCGAATCAATAATATTTATATTGGCTAGGCCAAAATGGGCAATAGTAGTGTTTTGCGATTCATGACTGGAACCGCCATCGATTTCTCGGATCAACCTATGACCTTGAGCAACTACTGCAACTCTGGCTCCTAGCCCACGGGTAGAAGTATTGATACCCTTCAATTTAACTTTCAACCAATTGCCAGTTGCAGCATCATTCCTGAATAATTTTGATTTGACAGATCCAATTAACGCAGCATTTTCGGTTGGTCTTTGGTTTACAACAAAGAGGTCAAGATCACCATCATTATCATAATCAAAGGTAACCGAACCTCTACCGAGCCCTGGATCATTAAGATTGAACGCAGTACTTTTCTCTTCAAAATTGATCCCGTTATTTTCCAGGAATAAATTAGGATTCGGAGTTCCAGGTGGATTTAAGGCTCCATTACAAATAAAAATGTCCAAATCCAGATCGTGATCAAAATCAAAAAAATTACATCCCCAACTCACCGGAGCCACCGCACCACCTCCTTCTATACTAATTGATCCAAATCCGGTTCCCAAAGCAGTAGCTTGTTCTAAAAAAGGATTATCCTGGCCCCGGTTCATCATGAAGGGACTTACGGCAATATTGGTAATCAGGTAATCCATCCAACCATCATTGTCATAGTCACCCACTCCAGTACCCATAGCATTAATTCCAAAATCCACTCTCATCTCTCTACTAATTTCAACAAATTCCTGTTTGGGGTAATCGTTTCGATAGAGTCGGTTAGGCGTAGCCCGGTTACCAAAATCGTTTACCACATAAAGATCGAGATCATGGTCATTATCAAAATCTGTAAATACACCACCGAATCCAAATCCAGTGTGCTCAACTCCATAATCGTCAGCCCGATTGATAAATGATTTTCCTGCTACATTGATGTATAGTTGATCCGTGGAAGGTCTTTGTTCTCCGGTTATCACTCCACTGTTTAATTTGTCCAAATCACCGGTAAAATGATCAAAATAATTGCCCACAAAAAGATCCGGGTATCCATCGGCATTGAAATCTCCAAATGCAGCACCAGTGGAAAATGTTTTAAGCTCCCCAAAACCAAAGGCAATGGTGGCGTCAGTAAATGTTCCGTCACCATTATTTAAATACAAGATATCTGAAGCCCGAGGTATAGTATTACCAAAAGATACGGATGCTAAAGTAGTCACAAAAAGATCGATGTAGCCATCTTTATTTACATCTGCGCTAACCGCCCCTTGAGTGATCAGCGTATCATTAAAAGCCAGCCCGGCTTGCACGGTGATATTTGAGAAAGTTCCATCTCCATTATTTTTATAAAAAGCATCGCTGCCCACGCCTCCGGCAATGAAGAGGTCTTCAAAGCCATCATTGTCATAATCAATAACCGCGACCCCTCCACCAAAGGTCCCTTGAAACACCCTGAAGGCATGATTTATACCCGCCTCAATGGTTACATCTGTAAAAGTGGTCTGGGTTAATCCAGCCTGGATAACACCTAGCAAAATAACTAAACACAAGAGGCTCTTTTTAAACATATATGTTTAAAACGTTTTACTTCCCAAAGATATAGAAGGCCCTAAAAGAAACTTTCTTTCAGGGCCTATTTTTTTACTATCAGGAAAGAATTAATATCCCGGATTTTGCTCTATCAATTCAGGGTTAGAGTCAATGGCACTTTGAGGTACGGGCCATAGATAGTTTTTACTTGGATCAAACACCCGGTTTTGCAATTCCTGAAGACTAGGAATTACTGACTCTGCTGTTTTCCATCTAATCAAATCGTAATAACGGGTACCTTCCATTACAAACTCTATTCTGCGTTCATGCCGGATTTCTTCTCGCATTTCGTCTTGGGTCAACCCTTCAGGAAAATCGGGCATACCTGCTCTGGCCCGAATTTTATTAACCGCCTCATAAACAGAAGCATCAGGGCCAACCGCTTCATTTTGAGCCTCGGCATACATTAACAAAATATCGGCATAACGTATCAATACAAAATCAACATCGGTATCTCCATTATTAATGGTTTCTTCAGAACTCCATTTTTTACAAATGACTTGGGCTGCATAATCTGCATCCGGAGCTGCTCCATTGTAGAAAAAGTTGTTATCTACCATTTCAAAACCATCCCAAATATCACCTGGCCTTAAAAAGGTCATCTCCAGACGGGGATCCCGGTTGGCAAACATATCATCTTCACTATACAGAGGAGATTCGCTAATAGGCAGTCCATCGGTCATATAGTAGTCATCGATTAAGTTGCGCGTATACTGCATAGAATTCCAGCCACCGGAGGTTACGCCAGCTGGAGTATTAGGCGGTGCATAGTGTACTTGGAAATAACTCCCTTCACCTACACCATTTCCAACGGCTTGAAAGCTCCAAATTATCTCCGGACTTTGTTCATTAGACCCATTAAATAAACTAGTATAGTCCGGGTCGAGATCGACCGCAGAGCCTTCCATTGCAATAATTTGGTTGAAAGTCCCGGCTGCATCGGTAAAGCGACCATCATATATTTGAGCCCGACCGATTACCGCGAGAGCTGTCTGTTTGGTTGGTCTACCAAATTCACCATTATTTGGCGATGTACCTAAATTATCAACCGCAAAATTAAGGTCGGACATCACCGCATTATACACCTCATCGCGGGACGACCGCCCAACTTGTATAGCCTCCTCAGGAGTTAGTACGGTGGTAATCAAAGGAACCCCGCCATAGACCGTCATCATTTCATTGTAAATGAATCCTCTTAGGAAACGCAGCTCCGCCTCCCATTTTGTAGCATTCTCAGCTGCTAATCCTGGAACGCCATCGGCGATTAACTGTAGCATTTGATTTACTCTGGTCACCGCTTGATAACCAAAATTCCATTTCCAGGCTACGATGCCACCCGAGGTTGGACTCATGGTACCATCACCTACCGCTGGAAAACCATACTCCCAGGGACAACAGATAGTAGCATTATCCGTAGCTCCATCAAAATGTGGTTGAATATGAATCAAAGATCCACCCCACCAATCACCTTGAAACGCATTGTAAACACCATTAATCCCTAAAATC
>JAHEJC010000527.1 GCA_024639065.1 Lewinellaceae bacterium
GTCCGATTGAAAATGATCCGGAAACTTATCCGGTAGTGACCGATGATGATTGCGAATTGATAGGTATCACCTACAGTGATCAAGTAATCGATATTGAACAAGATGGATGTTTTAAAATCTTGAGAACCTGGAAAGTAATCGACTGGTGTGTATTCACTCCAGACCTGCACAATCGATATCCGGATGTGATTGTAGACGATCGCTGTACTGCTGATCCAGATAATCGTCCCTGTGTGATTCGAAACTTGAAAGATGATGGAGATGGATTCATGATTTACTTACAAGTCATTAAAGTAGTAGATGATGTAGCGCCGGAAGTAGTATGTAATCCGGATAGTTTGTTCTGCATCTTTGATGAAGAATGCGATGATTTATATGTAGAGTATGAGCTGGGTAGCGCTACGGACAATTGCACCGAGGCCCTTCAATATAGATATGCGGTGAACCCTAATGGAGATAGTCCAGAGACGGATTGGATTTTTGGTCATGGTAACATCTTACAAAATACTTTACCTGTTGGAAAACATAGTGTAATATTATATGCTAAAGATGATTGTGGCAATGAAGGTTATTGTGAGCTGGAAATCGAAGTTAAAGATTGCAAGCCGCCCACTCCATATTGCTATGATGGTATTTCTACTGTAATCATGCCTTCTACTGGTGAAATTGCTGTTTGGGCTAGAGATCTTGATGCTGGCAGTTTTGACAACTGCACCGATCCTGATAATTTAAGATTTACCTTTACTTCTACACCGCCTGAAGATGATAGTACGTATGTGGAAGAGGATAGAAGTTCTTATAATATTTACACTTGTGATGACTTAGGTCAGGTGCAAGTGAGTATATATGTTTGGGATGAAGCAGGTAATGTTGACTTCTGTCAAGTTGCCTTGCTATTGCAACCTGGAAGCGAAGCGTGTCCAGGCGCTCAAATCGCCAACGCCATGGATGAGTCTAAAGTCAGTAAAGACATCATGAACGGTCAGAAGAAAGAGTCTATGCATGGGAATGGCAAAATTGGCTTAATCGGTTATCCTAATCAAGGCAGTAATTCTACTAAATTGATGCAGAATCGGCCAAATCCATTTACTGCTGAAACGATCATAGGATTTGAATTAGGTATATCTGGCAATACGTTGATACAAATTATGGATGTAAGTGGAAGAATTGTGAAGCAGTATCAAGGTACTTTCACCAAAGGATATAACGAAATAAAAGTAGAAGGATTAGCCAGTAAAGGAATGTATTATTATCAGTTAAAAACATCCGAAGTTACATTAACTAAAAAGATGATTTTTATTGATTAAAGGATTATATGCAATTAACAATTTTAACCTCTTTGTGTCTTCGATGCAAAGAGGTTTTTTATTTAGGTCCTACCGATACTCCCGAAAAATCCAATAGCTGAATGATGTATTAGCTAATAAGGCTATATGTAAGTAATTCGTGGTCAAGAAGCTTAAAAAATTAACATTTTTGGCCAGTATTTAATGGCTAAAAAAACATTGAATTGTCTAGTTATTAATAATAATTAGAATATATTTACCCTGTATATCCAGAAACCGAAACGACGAATTTTACATAATCATAAACCAAAACTATCTCATGGGACTAGAGAAGTGTACTAGAAACGTGCCTGCCTTTGTTGCAAAAATCACGACATTTTTACTCTTTTTTGGCTTTTTAGGAGTCAATAATTTATCCGCTCAATGTTATATGAGTTGCTCGGATCATGTGTATTTGTCTTTAGATGAAGACTGTACTTACGATATAGGACCGGGCGATGTAGCTAAAAATTACCAAAATTGTAATCTTCCCACAGTAGTCGTTTATGATGCTTATGGGAATGAAATTTCCACTATTGGTAAACACCATCGTGGCTATACCTTAACCTATCGTTTAAATACAGATGAAGGCTATTCCTGTTGGGGGTACGTGACTTTTGAGGATAAGATGGCCCCTTCCATCATGTGCATGGATACCCTGGTAGATTGCTGGACAGCGGAGACATTTCTTGATCCAACCATCCAGGACAATTGTGCTTATGATGTGAGATTAGAGGAGCTAAACCGTCGATGGGTCGATTTTAATTGTACCAATCCGGATACAGTTGGATATATTCAACGATCTGTGGTTACCATTGATTTATGGGGTAACTCTAATCGATGCGAAGATCAACGTATATACATTAAGAGAGAATCGCTTGATTCAGTTGTTTGTGATACGGCGAAAATCATCGAGTGTTGTTCCACTAAGATTGTCGATGGAAAAGAGGTCTACGTACTCTGGGAAGATAAATACGCCTGGGATGATGTCAATGGTTATGCGATTCCAAAACCAATCCCTGGAGGATTGGTGGAGCCACCTTACATAAGAGATGGCGTCAATAAACATTGGATTGTTCCAGACAGTAATAATAAAGGCAAATGTAATATTATAGGAACCTATAAAGATCATATTATTCCTACGTGTGGTTATTCTTATAAAATACGCCGGGAATGGAAGATTTTTGATTGGTGTATGGCCCAAGAAACTTTATGTGTACAATGGATAAAAATTGTTGATGATCAGGCACCCATCATTAAGACTGATCAACCAGATAATAATAAAGTGGTTTGTTTAGATGGTTCTGATTACGAGCTGGATAATAATTGTGCTTCTGTTCGAGCCATCGATGTCACCCCAGTAAGTGGACCAAGGCTTTTTACCGTAAATTCTCATGAGTGTAAAGCCCATGTTACGCTTAAAAGACCTGAAATTGAGAAAGATTGTGGATTCCTTTTTGCCAAAGGGGATGCTGGCAAGTTAGCCGAAGCAGAAGCTCAAATAAAAGTTAGTTATTTAATCAGGTATACAGATTATTGGAATCATCCAGCCAACGAAAAAGTATTAACAGGCGACATTCCTTATGGAGAAGAAGTGACCGTCTATCTTCCCGGTGGTTGGTTTACCGTGATTTATTTTGTAAAAGATGAATGCTGGAACGAAAATTGGGCATGCGAATTCATTGGTGTAGAAGATAATATCCCACCAACGCCGGTATGTGACGAAATCACACAGGTCACTTTAGATCCCGAATATTGCTGGACCAGGATATTTGCCAAAGATTTGGATGATGGTAGTAACGATAATTGTTCTCATAATCTCCACTTTGCAGTTGCCTCTATGGATACCATTGAGTACTATAGAGATAAATGGGAAGCTGAACTTCTAGAGTGTCACGGCGAATATGATTATAACCATCATTATTATTTATTCCAGGATATTATTGATGAATGGATCAATTGTTATGTTTTTAATGATTATATAGATGTAAGCGAATGTGGAGATGAGCAATTGGTTTTGAGAGTTTATGAATCGGATGGATTACCGCTCTATGATCCCCACATTTTCAAAGGATCCGTTCACCAGTGGTTCTGTTATAATCTCTATGATGATTATGCTTGCTGGTTCGGATGGAACTATGATAAATTTGCAGGTTACGAAAGACCAATGCCCGATTTATGTAGTTATAAAATTTTAGAAGGGGAAGGCGGCTATTATTTAAAGCATGAGAAAATTGAATCTTATCATGATAATTGCTATGGACCTTGTATCCAGGCAATGGCTGAAAGCAAATCTGGAGGAGCTAGTCAGTTTGACGATCTTCATGGTCCTGTACCCAATCCGGTGTGTTGTGTCTATATGGAAGACGATCACAAGGATTATGACAAATGGATGGACTTAGTCGATTCTTATCCTGAGCTCTATCGATTGCATTGTAAGCGATGGGCATTTAAACATCTATACAATGATTGTATGATCATCGTAAAAAAAGATGATAAGACCCCTCCAGTGTGTTATGCACCAGAACCAGAAACTTATTATTGTGATGGTGTACCTTATCATGGATCATTTTTTCCAAATAATG
>JAHEJC010000134.1 GCA_024639065.1 Lewinellaceae bacterium
AGTGTATTCCTTTTTTTAAATTTTAGATTAGCCACCTACTAAATATTATAGATTAATATTGCCTTTAATCGTTCAAAAACAAAAAGACCCCCGAATATGTACTTCGAGGGTCATCTGTTAAACTAGGAAGATCTAACAAATTATAATTTCAAGACCGAAAAGGACTTATTACCTACTCTGATAATATAAAATGAAGGAACCAAATTCTGCAAATCGACTTTTACTCGATTTACATGTCTTCCAAGTTGTATTTGTTGCAACATTTTACCATCTATATTGAAAACCTGTAAGTTTGTTTCCTCCGATAGTGGTTTTGAGAAATCCAAATTCAGATATTCTTGGGTAGGATTTGGGTATAATGTGACCGTAATCCCCTCGTCTTCAAGATCAAATACAGAAGTAGTCATAGCTTGAATTAACACAACAGAAGCAGGTTCACTTACCAGACCAAGGCTGCCATCTGTTACAAAAACGCGATGATAAACTATAATACTGTCACCTGGTCCAGCCCCCAGCGAGGTCAATATATCGGAGATGGTACCAAAGTCTGAATCAAATTGGGTCATGTCCCCGGTACCTTGAACCAAGGCCATGGTATCAAAATCAGGAGATGTGGAAAGTTGCCAAAAATAATTAACGGGATCCCGGTCCGTTGAAGCAGACCAGCTGACCGCAAAAAGATCATCTGTTTCTAAATTAATTTGGATGATCGCACTATCCTCTGGGCTCTCTATGCTACTGGCAGAAGGAAACTGATTGGTTTCTCTTAATATTTGTCCTCTTATTTCTCCTGAACCCACTAATGTAGAATGAACATTTACATAGAATCCGTCACTTTCCAATGCCATAAATTGAGCACTATCTAAAACAAATCTATTTGCACTAATAGGAAAAACAGCACTGGTAGAATCCTCAGCAATATTCATACTCAATGGCAGTGCAATGCCACCACTTTCACCAATAGCACCTAGATGTATGTGAGCGCCCCCAGCAGCCGCAATATTAATCGGAGAACTCAAGTTTTTAAATGCGCCATTTAAGGATAATACTCGCCCATTAAGGTCCATTTTGACCTGTCCATTCGCTGCGGAAGTATTAGGTGATGGCTGATTTCTCCCTGACAAATAAGCAGTGTAGTATTTATTCGCGAAAGGAAGTAATTGGCCTCGGATTTCTCCTGAACCCACATTTTGAGAATGTATATTAACGTAATAACCCCTTGCTCTGAGGGTATCTATCTGCCCATCGGTTATAAGACTGAAATTATCAGCTGTTTCAAAGGTTCCGGAAGTGGAATCAGTTCCTAAATTTAGAACCAATGGAAACTGAATACCTCCATTGGTCCCGGCAATTCCGAGGTGAATGTGTGCTCCACCAGCAGCATTTACATTGACCGGCGAACTAAGTCCGCTAAACGATCCACTCATAAAAATCCTTCCTCCTCTTAATTCGGTAATTACCATTCCATTGCCTGTAGTATTTACCGGATTAGTAACGCTCCCCCCAGAAAGTGGAGCAGCAAAATAAATTTGAGCTTCGGGAAGTAGTTGACCTCTTATCTCACCGGATCTGCTATGTGCGGTATGAACGTTTATATATAATTCTCGTTTTCTAAGGGCTGCTACCTGTGTGCTATCGAGCTGATAGAGGTTATCTTGAGGTCTGAACCGGGCTCCTAAACTATCCGCTTCCAGTGTCAATACCAAAGGAACTTCAATTCCGCCCGAGGACCCAGCAATTCCGAGATGAATGTGAGCGCCTCCGTTCACCTCAGTGGCTATGGCTCCACTGAGTCGGTCAAAAAATCCATTTAATTGTAGAACATTTCCATTCAGGGTAGCTTTCACATCACCTATAGCTGTAGATCGAACATTGGTATTAGCAAAAATACTTGACATATAGGCATTAAATACGATTTGTGATTCCGGCAAAAATTGCCCGCGGATTTCACCCGAACCGAATCGATTACTATGTACATTCACATAAATTCCCCGATTATAAAGTCTTAATACATCACTATTGGTCAGGCTATATTGATTATCAGCATAGGTATAAACCGCATTTACGCTGTCACTGGTGCTAACCGTCAATGGGGTAAGCACGGCACGATTCATCCCTGGCATTCCATTATGTAAATGACTCGCTGTAAAGCCACCTTCCAGTCCGTTGAAAGAACCACTGATATGGAATGTCGAATCATTCATCACTTCTGCAATAACCATCCCCCTGCCTAGAGTCATTACTCTGGGCACTTCATTCGACCCGGCCAATCCTGCCCGGAAAACGTTTCTAGCTCTTCCACTCACGATTTGTCCTCGGATCTCTCCGGACCCAGCTCTTTCAGAATGAATGTTAACATAAAGTCTCCTGTTCTGTAAAGCATCAAGCTGGTCATCAGTCAGTGTAACCGAATTCAAACTAGCTTCCATCACGCCTGAACGCATATCATCACCCAAAGTAACATTTAGTGGTATTGCGACGCCTCCATTGGACCCGGCCGCCGCCATATGGATGTGGGCATTGGTCCAATTACCCTCTAAACCAGAAAAAGATCCACTAACTGTTAATTGATTGGATTCTAATTCTAAAAATATACTCCCTTGTGCTTGGGTCATTACCGGAGGGACTGCATTACTACCAAATAGATTTGCACTATAAACTGCATCAACCGCCGGTGTCAATTGCCCTCGAATTTCTCCTCCAGGACTGGTTCTTGTATGAATATTTATATACAATGCGCGACTATTTAATGATTCTATCTGATCGGTTGATAAAGCATAGGTGTTTGATTCCGAAGTAAATTCGCCTGAAAGTGAATCTTCAGTAAGCTCAAATTGGAGTGGGATACTGACTCCGCCATTCCTACCTTGCATACCTAAGTGTATATGGGCATTAGTGACTGCCGATTGTAAATTTGAGAAAAGACCCGATAGACTAAAGGTGTCGCCTGATAGCGTGGCCGTAATCTCTCCAATGCCTGTACTAGGTGGCCGGTTTATTTGATTTTTGGCAACTAAAATTGCCTGATAGGAATCCGGGGCGGTTGTTGGTTCAGACACAATAAAATTACAGGTGGCCGTATTGGCATCTGCATCAGTAACCTCAATTTGATAAGACCCTGCAATTAAGTTTTCTAAAATATTGTCACCCGACACACCCGAAACATTATTTGTAGAACCTCCCACACTAATGCCGATAGAATAGGGAGCCGCTCCTCCACTGATATTAACCAGTCCAGAACCATCAGAACCACCAATTGTGGTTACATCAGCAGACTTACTACAATCAATTAATAATGGATCCATAGGTTCGGTAATTTCAAAAGTACAAGTCGCTAGGCTATCATTGGCATCAGTTACTGTTACCTCATATTCTCCAGCCATTAAACCTGAAAGCACATTATTACCTACTACACCTGGTAATTCACTATTTACACCGTTACCGGTGAGACTTAATGTGTG
Organism: Lewinellaceae bacterium; assembly: GCA_024639065.1. Taxonomy (GTDB): domain Bacteria; phylum Bacteroidota; class Bacteroidia; order Chitinophagales; family Saprospiraceae; genus JAHEJC01. The sequence goes on from JAHEJC010000134.1 coordinate 3,462, forward strand.
CGGAGCCAGGCCACCTTCAATATTTATGGTCGCTTGCCCATCACTACCCCCAACTGTACTAACGTCATTGTCTTTATTACAAGTAATTTCCAGATCCGCGACCTGGACAGCACCCACTGTGGTAATATTGTCCACATCAACTGAAGCCGCAATAGTTTGACCTATCCAGGAAGCATTTGTATTAATTAGAATTCTAAAGGCTCCCACATTGTTTAATGTAGAGGTTGCGGTAGTCGGATTGTTAAAATCAGAAGCAGTTACATCAAAAGTTATGTTTTGCCAATCGCTATTTGCGTCAATCTCCACTCCAGAAGAGATAATAGAACCATTATTATTTTGATTATTATTGATTCCCAAGGCCATACGAAGTGTGATTGCAGAAGATGAGTTATTCCTCACATCTAAAGTTACTTGGCTCACGCCTGCACTACTCCAACTTCCTGTCCAGCTATTTGTGGTGTTAAACATCAACCACTTTGATCCAGCTTGGCCAACACCAGAACTAATATTTCTGAGAAAATTATCATCAGCTCCAGCAGGACCACCAGTACTTATATTACTTGGTTTATTTGGTGATTGAGCACCTTCGGACCAGCCTTGGGTTGTCCCACTTTCAAAATCGTTAATTAGACCTATGGTAGGTTGGGAAAAAGCATACACATACATAAGGGAAACTACGGTTAAGTAAATTGCTCGCTTCATAATATTGATTGGTTTTATTTAATTGAGAATTAAATGAAATCAATAGATTTGAGCGGAGCCTAAAATGTGCGGATTTATTACTTAACTTTAAAATAACGATTAAAAGCCAAAAAATGTTGGCAAACCAAGAAATTTATTATGTTATTAATTGTGGGGAGTTCCGTGATGAATAGCCAAAAATACCATAGCCATCTTCATCGAGAAACTAATCTTATCAGAAAGATTATCTACAATAACCCAATCTCGTGGATCTCCCTCATATTCTGTATGAATAATGAATTCTCCATAATGCGGAGTTTTGAGTCTCCATTCATCAGCTCGCGAGCTGTACCTACTTTCAAATAAAATGGTTATTTCATCATTTTTTAATCGCCAGCTGCTCAAATCCCTAGGCCATACGGTTCGAGCATAGATCATATCATCATATCCGCGTATTTCCCATTCCTCTGGATTGTCCCGCCATTTCATATCGATAGATCCTCCCTCTTCTCCAAGCGAGTAATCCCATTTGGACCAATCATTATTAAGTTTCCACCGGAGTTCAAGCGTACCTTCTTCCTCCGTATCCGCATTATACAATATCCATTCTCTGAATGAATCATCCCAACGCGTGTGTACACTTGAGATTGACTGGCCAATAAGAGTCATTTGTCCCCAAAATAGAAATATCAAAATCTTGAAAATTCTAATCATCTATGCATCGCTTAATATTTAAAACTAAACTAAAAGTACTAACGTTAGTCAGAGGTCAAAAGTTAAAATGAAGGTTAAATATTAAAAAGAATACGAACTGTTTACTTAGCGGGGGTTGAGAAATAAATGCACTTCTTTACTAAGCTTATAACCATTTTCTTATATACATGCTTTCCGGACTCAGCATTCAAACCTCAACATTTCTATTAATACCCGATTCTCTCTCCTCAATACTTTTTACTCAATACTCAAAAAGGTAAATCATCAAAGTCTTCAGCTTTGATGTTACTACTTTCGTTGAAAGTAACGGGGGGCTCAGTGGCTGTTTGATCAAATCCGGCTGGGGTTCCCGACATATCTTGCTGATTTGCAGATTGGCCAACATTTATTTTCCAAGCATTTAAGTTGGTAAAATATTTTTCATTCCATTCTCTCCCTCGAAGATCAAAATGAACTTCTATTTCAGTACCTGGTTCATAGGGTTCAATCAATCCACAACGATCTTGAGTCAATTGAAATTTTATGTATTGGGGGTAATTACTTTCATTGATCACAATAACAAATTCCCTGGTCTGGAAGGTATCGGTTTTACTTTCGGTATCAAATTTTTTATGCAATTTACCGGTTATTTGAAATGACATATTTTGCTTTTTTAATTGGATTCCAAAAGTAGTAAATTATTGGTGATTATCAATTCCAATAATTGATTCCTTCTGATCATATTACTATAATTAATATTTACATTTGCGAAAATTTTTGATTATGAGAAGCGTACTATTGTTATTTTTTATTGCTCTTCTTATCAATACCCAGTGCAGATGGCAAGTCACCAAAGATTCCATCAAACATGGAGAAAAATTGAAAGCCAGCATAGAAAGTTTTGAAACTAATCGAAAAAAACTGGCTGTTAAAGTAGTAGAAAACCTGGAAGACGCTAGAGAAAAACTGGATAGATTTGAAAACTGAGTCTAGTGCATTTTAAATAATTCAGGACCTACTTGTAAGACTGGTTTTTGGGGGTAAAAAAATAAATGGAAACATTAAATTGTGTGAGTTACTAATATATAGTGATGTAAAATTACTCTTATGAAACTTAAAGAGATAACTGTGAGTAAAATGACAAATATTTTGATACGAACCTTTGTATTAAGGAATTTTAATTGATGTTTGTTTATGGAGCTTGAAATGTAGGTTAAAAAAGGGTCCCTGGTTCACCAACCAGGGACATCTTAACACCTAAATACAAACACCCAAATTATTTTTATGATTTTATTTAAGCTCCATTAAAAATATCTTGGAATAAAAGCAACCTTTTTCGATATATTATCTGTTTTTGATATATGTTTCGACCAAAATAAGTTTCCGTAGTATATCAATATTTGAGAGAATTCATGGATTGATAAAAGTACAGTAAAATAAAAGACTCCTTTAGGTAAGCCGGAGCCTCCTAAAGAAATCTTGAAGGATGGATCTTTCATCAATTTCAATGTACTATAAGCATACGAGGCGATAAAAGATCCAAAAAAGGTTAATGTAATAGTGGTAATAAAGTTTTCGAAAGAGTATTTTAAATTAAAAAAAACCATTAACCCATCAAATTGCAGTCTATCATCATTTGATAGTATCAAATTGCCAGTATAGTTGCCTGCATTTAGCAGGGTGATGGCTATGAAAAAAATTGAACTTTTTTTCACGATTAGTTCTTTACACTTTGATAACAAGACCTTCATTAAGCTGTATATTGAATTATGAAAGAATAATTCAACTTTGTCACTATGAACCTCTTCTATAAATGGATTGTCCCGTTCCAATTTGATGGAAAAATTTTTACCTTTTCTGATTCGTTCAGAGTTTAGTTTGGCGATACTATTTAAACTAGAAATTCTTTGATCACAATGTTTTGAAACCAACGGGTAAATTTGTTTAAGCTCCTCAATTTGAATTGAATGGCATCCATGGCAAACATCTCCCCCTCCAAGGTTTAATACGGCAGGTGTATTAATTAAAATGGGAGATAAGGATCTAATTTTCAAATATTCCACTTTGATATTAACTTTTTCGATAATTATGATCCAAAAGTACTAGTGGAAGAAAGCATAATTAATGCAAATTCGATGAATGGGGGTTCAGGCACATTTTATGGTAGGGGTTGAACTTTTTTTGGGATTTATCGCTATTTATTAATCCTGTCATTAACAATACTAACTAAAAAACCAACGGAGATTAATAGACATAACCTAGTAATTAAATAAAAAGGTTTTGTCCAATTTTAATAATGGCCTTTTAATTATTGTTCAATGGTGCGATAATGTATTTGTGGGTTTTTTCACCAAGGTAATTCACTGTGACCATAATGCCCCAATAGTAAATCGAAAAGTATTTTCACCCAGGATAAGTTTTGAAATAGTGTTGATACCACCTGTTCACAAAAAGAAATAAGAATAAATGAACATCCTAGGAATAGATTTCCTTGTTGAGAATAATCCGGATAAATTGGGATAGTAAAATGACCTTTCTAGAGGTATGATAACTTTTAGTGTCCAAAAAGTCCAAAAAAACCTTCATTCCCTCCAAAAAAAGAAGAACTAATACAGATTATCGAAAATTTCTGATCGAACTAAATTTGAGCGGCATATTTGCACTTCAATAGTGCTTTAAACTTCCAGGTAGCCGTCACCGAAAACCTGGTTGACAATTGGCTTGGCCATTAGAAAACACTAGTAATTAGAATTACGCAGCTTGATTTTTTCTAATAAATTGTTTTATTTCCAAAACCTTAAATAACATGTGTAAATTTACAATTTGGATTTTCAAACTAATCACTTATCTAGGCTTATTTCTTTTAAGTTTGTCAGGTCTTCATGCTCAATCTACCCCTTATGGCCATTTTAAAGGAAGTATTTTTAGAGGTAGTATATATTTAGAATGGACTATTTATGAACCTGAAGAAATTGTAACGATGTTTCTTGAAAAAAGAACAAATTCAAATAAGTTTGAAACATGCAAAATAATTAATCCGAATGAAGATTTACTTTATTTGTACAAAGATAGAAATCCTCAAAATGGAGAGCATGATTTTAGAATAAGATTTGATTTGATTGATGGGAAACAACAAATCTCAGAAATTCTTTCTTTTAATATCGCAACACCAGAAGTGGTTTTTAATATATATCCCAATCCTAGTCCTGGAGATATATATGCCTATTTTCCCCATAATTCTGATCCGGAGAATATTTTTCATTATCGAATATTTAATTCGGTAGGTCAGCTTTTATTTAGTGAAAATATACCTTGTAGAAAAATAAGATTTGAATTAAATTTTTTATCCAACTGTTTACCGGGTACCTATACTTTTCAGTTATTAAATAAAAATAAGATCCTCAACACAAGACGAATAGTTAAATGTTGATTATGGTTATTCGTCAACTCTCTTGAAATATTGATTTGTGGGTGTTTAAAAAACCTACCTTAACTTATGATTTCAAATTCTAATATAGTGACTTAATAAACTTAATAAAAAATTATGTTGGATATAGGTTTGTATTCAACCAAATACGTCTTATTAATAATTTTAATAAAATTATTGTATGAAAGACTAATTATCTAGCAGTTTAAAAATGAAGATTATAAACCTGGACAAAGAGTTAAAGATCCTAAAACGTAGAATAACTAGAGAAATTGCTGCTCGAAAGGCGTCCGAGGCTATACTTGAAAATAAGTCTTTAGAACTCTATGAAGTAAATCAAAAGCTTAAAACCTTAAATGAGGATCTGGAAAGACAAATAAATGTCAGGACGGAAGCATTAAGAAAAAGTGAACTTCGGTATCGTCAGGTGGTTGAATCTGCCCAAGACATTATTTACAGGACCGATATGAATGGGAAAGTTACTTATGTAAATCCCATTGGAGTAAAATATGCCGGTATCCCGCAACAGGATATATTAGGAAGACATTACAGCGAATTCTTACATGAAAATGATAAACCTGATATAATTAGCTTTTACAGTCAGGAAAAAGGTAGGTATGAAAATACTTATCGAGAACTGCCACTCATAAAACCTGATGGGAATATTATGTGGGTGGGGCAGCAGGTTCAACCGATCCTGGAGAATGACATTCTAACTGGCTTTATTGCTGTGGCCAGAGACATTACTGCAAGAGTAACTGCCCAAAATGAATTAGAGAAAATCCAAGATAGCTTAAAAAGAAGCGAAGAAAAATATCGAGGGATTATTGAAAATTTGGAACTGGGACTATTGGAAGTTGACCAGGAGGGTAAGGTAATTAAAGCTTATGACAGATTTTGCAAAATGATTGGCTACTCAGAAGATGAATTACTGGGAGAAGATCCCAATTACTTAATAGTACCTCTTGAATACAGATCATTAATTAGTGAACAAAATAAAAATCGTAAATATGGTGATACAGGAGTCTACGAGATTCAGCTAATCAAGAAAAATGGTGAAAGAATTTGGGTAATAATTTCTGGAGCTCCTTTCTATGATCTTAATGGAAATGTAATAGGATCAATTGGGATTCACTTAGATATTACAAATAGAAAGCAATTAGAAGAAAATTTGGCTCAAGCGAAACAGATTGCCGAGCATGCTCAGAAAGCTGAAAAAATGTTTTTAGCAAAAATGTCGCATGAGATCAGAACCCCATTGAATGCGATTATTGGAATGTCTCACTTAATACAACAAGCCGAAAGTCCTACGGAGAAAAATGAATATCTCAATACTTTGCAAAGTTCTGCAAGCCTATTACAAGTCCTATTAAATGATATTCTAGATTATTCCAAAATTGAATCGAATAATATGGAAGTTTTAGATTCCAATTTCAATTTAGGAGATGTTATACAAAAAATTGTAGATGCTTTAAAGTCAAAAGCTGATAAAAAAGAATTACAATTTTTCGTTGAATTTGATCCATCACTTAAGCTTAATAGACGAGGTGATGTTAAATTAGTAAACCAAGTTTTAGTTAATTTGATCAGCAACGCAATTAAGTTTACGCACAAAGGTCATGTAAAAGTAGAGGTAAGATATCCAAACACTCACGACGATAGGAACTATGTTGAATTTGTAATATCAGATACCGGAATCGGAATACCTATAGATAAATTTGAAACTATTTTTATGCAATTTAAGCAAGCTGATAATTCAATCTCTAACTCTTATGGAGGATCTGGATTAGGGCTATATATCACAAAATCTATTGTTGAATTGTTGAGAGGAAGTATTCAGGTCGATAGCATAGAAAATGAGGGAAGCACATTTATAGTTGTTCTTCCATTATCTATTGCGGAAAAGCTGATGGTATCAGAAAATATTAAGAAAAATCAAAATACTTTTAGGATACCTGAAGCAAATGTACTTTTGGTAGAAGATAACAAATTTAATATTGAATATCTTCAAGCATTACTCAATAATTGGGGCGCCAAAATTGATGTAGCTTACAATGGAAGGGAAGCTGTAAACAAGACTTTAAATAAAAAATATGATATTATTCTGATGGACTTATTCATGCCTGAAATGAATGGAATTGAAGCCACTGAGATTATTAGGAATTCAGATAATAATCCCAATAGAAACATTCCCATCATTGGTCTATCAGCTTCTGCATTTAAGGAGGACTATGAGCATGCCATCAACCATGGGATGAATGAATTCTTAACCAAGCCAGTACTTCCAAATCAACTTAGTGATAAGATGAATTTATATCTTCATTCTCCAATTCAAATAGCTAATAATTTATCAAAAGCCAATGAAATAAATCATGATAAAATAATGGAAATTTATCAAAATGATATTGCACTGGCCAATGAAATATTTGGAATTTATTTAAATACTATTGATAATGAATTATTTCTATTAAAAAAATATGCTGAAGGAGATGATCTTGATCGACTTTCTAAGCAACTACATAAGATGAAACCAACTTTTGGTATGATTGGCTTGGAATTTTTACAAGAAGAATGCTATAATTTGAAAAATCAAATAAAGAGTGGTGAGTCAATTTCTACATTACAATCTGAAATTATAGATCTTATAAATAAAATAAAGTCCAGCATTCCAGTAGTGGAAGATGCTCGTGACAGATTAAATTTATTAATGAACGATGAATATTAAAACAATTATTATTGAGGATGAACCAATGGCAAGCAAAGCCATGGAAAGATTTTGTCAGCGTCATCCTCGAATAGAACTAATACGCAGTTATCTAAATCCCAAAAAAGCATTAACGGACGTGGGCGAGATGGACATTGATTTATTTCTTCTAGATATTGAAATGCCCGAGATGACTGGTTTGGAATTTTTAGAACAACTTCCTTTTCATCCCGATTTAATTTTTACAACCTCACACCCGAACTACGCATATGCAGCATTCGAACATCATGTCATAGACTTCTTAAAGAAACCAATATCCTATGGGAGATTTGAACAAGCTATTCAAAAAGTTATCAACAAAGCAAACATAATTGAACCAGAACTGGATAAAAATTCTCAAAACTTTTACATTAAGGATGGGTCAAAATTGACTCGTATTGATTCTCAAAACATTTTGTATTTTGAAAATGCAGGAGATTATGTAAAAATAATTCAGGAAGATAAAAGTTATGTGATCTATTCCACCATGAAAGTACTTGAATCAAAGCTAAGAGAGAATTTATTTTTTAGAGTACATCGTAGTTATTTAGTTAACTTAACCAAGATTAAGGATATAGAAGAGTCTACCATGGTTATTAACAGAAAAGTTATTCCAATAAGCAGAGCTAAAAGACCTTTACTTCTTCAAAAAATTAACTTATTGTGATTCCCTTCCTGCGGAATAATGATGCTTTAATAAAATGACTTCCTTGGATTTGTATGTTTGATTCAAAACTTCCTTACTATAATAGAAATAAGTCGATCTCTCTGGATCTTATTTGGGAGATTTTTTTCTTTTAATCAAAGGAAGTTTCTTTATCTCCAGCATATGAATCCAGTTTTCAGACTGCCTACATATTCCATTTCAGTCCAAGCTGAATACTGGTATTGTTGAGGTATCTTTTAACATATTTCTGGCTGGCAAATGCCTTTATCATGGATTGATAAACAGGTTGGACGTAAATAAAAGCGTCGCTAAATAAATTGTATTCTAATCCAATCCCGACCGTAGCTGACATATTCAAACTCACAAATTGGCCATCGCTAAACGAATCATTTTGACGGGACAAAACCGTATTTTCAGTGCCATAGGTAATTCTTTGAATCCGATTGGTAAGATAAAATTTAGGAATCAATCCAAGTTTTAAGTATCCTCGCAACGATTTATTTAATGGATAAAAACGAAAAGCTAAAGGAACATCTACATAGGAAAACACATAATCAAGTTTATAACTATTGGCCGCATCTCCTTGAATTTTTCCAGTTTTAAATCCTTCCTGATTATAAATGAGTCCAGATTCAAATAATATTAGCTTATTAATCTTTGTTGTAAAGACCAGTCCCAGTTGATAGCCATGTCTTGGAATTTCTAAGTTTTTAATACTATCCTGAACTTCAGGAGTCAATCCGCTACTTCTTCTACCATTACCTGTAGAGTAAAATTTTATAAATCGGTGCGAAGTAGAGGGAGCATAAAATATACTAATTCCAAAATTTTCCAGGGAATTATTAAATGTTGATTGTAGAGATTCTTTATCCAAATCATATAGATATTTCACATAATGGTTGTTTGCGATTTGCTCATCATATTGATAAGAATCAAAAGTATAAAGGTGTTCTTTATTGTTTGTAAGATCATGCTTATAAAGAACAACTCTGTTGGGCTCGTCAGACCTTATTACAAAGATTTTAATAGCATTAGTCTTCTGATCTTGAAAAAATATTGTAGACCCATTTGATTCGTAAAAGCCATATTCCTCTACTTGATTATTCGATTCCATTACATATCGGCCACCTTGACTTTGAAGATTAGTAGGCGTGTTTTCATCATCAGGAAATAAGATATAAATTTTAGATTCAAATTGAGTGATCTCCCATCTATCCTGCACTTTCACCTCTTCTTGTAGTAACTGATAAGCGTGTTGAACCAATGATTGAGCACCTAACGTCAAGTTGGTTAATAAAAAACTAATTAATACAAATTGTGTTTTACTCAATATTTACAATATGTAATTAACAATTAAAAAATGCAAATCTAGTTTATATTTTCTGGTCTGCAAATTATGAGTTTACATTCCAGATGCACCACTTTCAGGGTCATTCACTCAGAAATATTCTAAGCAACTGTAACAAAGCCAATAAAAAGAAAAATCCAGCAAATATTTTTCCAATATACTCGCTTATTTTCTCATTCTTGTTGATGAGCCATACACTGAATTTAGCATACAGAAAAAACATCCAGAACGCCCCAAACATAATAGCAGCAGAAACTATAATAAAGTCAATATTTGTTTTTTGCATAAATCCATTAGATATCAATAACGTGGATATAAAAACCCAAAAGGGATATGGCAATACATTGAGCGCACAAACGCCCATACCTTTCCAGATCCAACCTCTCTCATGTTTGTACGACAACTTAGTCACTTTTTGCATCGATTTTTTTTTGAAGAAGTAATAAATACTAAGCACAATGAATATAAAAACTGCAATCCATTGAATAGTTTTTCCTACCTGTCCATCTCCAACAAATAAGTAAGAAAATTTAGTAGAGATCACGCCCTGAAAAAATTCGATTATTGCTGCCCCCAATCCAAACATGACTGCTGGTCGCATGCCTTTGCGAATGGCTACATCTGCAACCGCCATATTAATCAATCCAAATGGAAGTGCTGCGAAAAAGCTTATTGTAGCGCACAAACCGAATAGAATAAGCCAGCTCATAGTTGATTACCTGCCCATTTCTTATAGCTAAAATATTGGTTTACATCCTGCCAGGCTTCACTAAATGAAATAGTATCTACACCCCTTTCCTTCTGAGATTTATGAATCTTAAAAATAATGTTCCAGTGGTAGTAAAAATCTCTATAGACTTTCCACATTGGATATCCGGGATTGTATACATGAGCCGGCTCGCCTCCGACACCATTGTATTCCAATACCGAAAATTTACCACCTGTCTTCAAAGATTCAATTGAATAACACTTCAGATCAAATCGTCCATAATATAAGTCTTCGCTATTAAGGCTGATCTGATCAAAAACTTGTTCTAATTGTGCATCAATCAAATGATTTCCATTATAAAAAGTCGCTCCTCTACAATGGTTTCCAATAGTCTCTAGGGTAATTACTTCTCCAAGCGGTATAGTTTCGTTCCATAGTGAGGAAAAGGACTTTTGTAGTCTTTCCTTTTGAAACCTTGCCCGGTGATAATTATTTATTAATTCCTCTAATGTGGATTTGCCATCTCCTTTAACCGCTAATGGTCTCTTGATACATAAGGATGTAATAGCTCCATTGCTTTTATCTGGGAATCGATGGTATAAGACACTGATTTCCAATGGATAATCAATAAACTCTTGAACGATATAGGTCGTCTTAGGAGCTCTATCCATGTAATTCTTTAACGATTCGTCATCTTTAATTTTTTCTACCAGAAATCCTCGTTCGCCTACATCTGGTTTTATAATAATTGGGTATTTTAGATGTTCCTTATTCAGCAAAGATTTAAGCGCTATGAAATCGCAGTTGTTAAAATCTACGATCCGGGTTAAGGGTTGAATCCAATTAGGTAAATGAGAAAGTATCTTACT
>JAHEJC010000135.1 GCA_024639065.1 Lewinellaceae bacterium
GCCTACATCTTCTACCGAGAATACTTCTTTGGTCATTTTTTTACAGGGTCCACACCACGTTGTAAAAACATCTAAGAAAATTGGCTTGTCTTGTTTCGCAGCAGTTGCTTTTACTTCTGCAAAAGAACCATGTTGAAATAATATTCCATCACCCTGACCGAAAACATTCAGGACCATGATTTCAAGTATTATAAAAAATATAGTCTTCATATTTCTATACATTTAGCGCGTAAATGTAAAACAATCTCTAGAGTACTTATATTTTACAAACGGTTCATTACCTTTAATGCGTATTAAACTTCAATGAATCATTAAAATCAGTTCTTAGTATAAACAGGTACAGTTATGTATGAATTTTTGAAGCACGCACATTCAGGTTGGAGATGGATTGTATTTGCCACAATTTTAGTAGCCATCATTCATGCTTTTATAAACTGGCGCAATGGGAAGATGTACAATTTTAAAGATCGTAAACCAGCGCTTTTTGCGCTTATTGCTACGCATGTTCAGTTAATATTTGGTTTGATCATTTATTTTCTGAGTCCAAAAGTTCTATTTGGTTCTGAGACCATGAGCAATGCTTCGATTAGATTCTTCACCGTTGAACATTTGGCAATTATGTTGATCGGCATCATCTTGATTACTATTGGTTTTTCAAAAGCTAAAAAGCAATTGGATACCAATAAAGCTTATAAAACAGTATTCATTTATTATTTTATTGGGCTGATTTTAATTTTATCCAGAACACCATGGCCATTCCAAGATTTAGGTGTAGGTTGGATGTAAACCTCAAAATACGGTCATCACTTTAATCCCTAGAAATATACCTACTAAACATAGTAAAATGTTGATAGTGATATAGATTATGGCCACACCCGAATAACCTGTCTGAAATAGTTGATAGCTTTCTATAGAAAAGGTAGAAAATGTGCTGAATCCTCCGCAAAATCCTACTATCACCAACCACTTTGTCTGATCTGAAATCGTCGATTTTTCCATAATACTGACCATTAGTCCAATAATTATACACGATAAGAAATTTGCCCAAAAAGTAGCCCAAGGAATTTGACCCGCTTTGATAGGCAGCCACTGGGCCAGTAAAAAACGGCAAATACTTCCCAGTCCTCCACCAATAAATACATAGAAATACATCATCATGCCTTGGTTGAATTGATAGAATGTTTTTTTCGTTTTTGAGCAATGAAATAAGGAATCGCGGTTAAAATTATGGCAATTAGGATCAATAAGATCAAGAGATTTAAATTACCAAGCCTTTGATATTTAACAACCAATAGTATAAAAAACAAATTAACAATAACTAATACAGCCGTGGCTTGCATATGATTGAGCCCCGAGTCTAACAATAAATGATGAATATGATTTCTATCTGGTGCCATAGGAGACCTACCCTTGATAATTCGAATAACAAATACTCTAAGCGTATCAAAAAGTGGTAGAATCAAAATCCCAATAGCTACAGCCGGAGCTGATTTGAATGCATAAATAGAATCTGGGATCGATTGATGTATATCTATAAATTTTATTGAAAGAATGGAGCAAATCAATCCAATAAAAAGAGACCCTGTATCTCCCATAAATATCTTTGCTGGAGTGAAATTGTAGTTTAGGAAAGCAATGACACTTCCAGCTAACGCAAAAGCGATGATGGCAAACTCAATTTGGTCTACAAGAATAAACCAAATGCCTAACACAAGGGAAATCAAGGTACTTATACTACCTGACAAACCATTGATTCCATCGATCAGGTTAAATGCGTTCATGATGACCATAATCGTAAACACCGATAGAAGCACACTGGACCAATAAGGGATTTCGTATACTCCAAATAATCCGAATAAACTCGTTAAACGGATATTGGCTTTAAACACAACAAGTCCTGCTGCAAAAAGCTGTCCCATCAATTTTCTAAAAGGAGACATTGGAAGGATATCATCCTTTGCACCGATTAAAAATATGATAATAAATGAACACAGGATATATTGCAAATCTTGAAATACATCAAACGGTGTCCATAAGACTATTGAAAATATCACTCCAGCGAAAATCCCAATTCCTCCCAGGGTAGGAATTCTATTTTCGTGGGCACGCCTTTCACCTGGCTCGTCCATTAAGTTTTTTCGTTCCGCCACGTTGATAATTGAAGGAATAGCAAGATAAGTCAACGTAAAAGCAGTGATCATGCTTAAAACTACATCATACATAACCTGTTCATTGAATAATTGAATCTTGCACGGATTGTTGTCTTAAAGTCTTTAAAACTTCTAAAAAATCCTGTTTAGTTGCATGCTTAAATATTTGTTCAAAAGCCACGTTAGGATCAGGCCATATCTGTTTTACTTTTGTTTGGAGCTGATTGAATTTTGGAATATTTGTATTAAAAATGATTTTAACATTTCCTTTATGGCGAAATAAATAGTATTGGATAACTTCTGACCAAAATTCTTCTTCTTCTTGAGGTGTCATCTTGGATTCCAAAGGTGTATAGCATACTTGAAGTAATCGGTCATGTTCCTTTTCTTTTTCTTCCCATTGTTTACTGGAATAAAATCGGTCGGTATTTTTAAGTGATTGCAAAAATGCTTTATAGGATTCGATCATTTCTTGACCCGACACCGGACACAAACTAGTTGAATGGCACTTAAAAAAAGTACAGCATATTAAACCCATGAATAGGTAAATATTAAAAAAATGAATTACATCATTCATGTCGCAAAGTAAATAAACCCTGCTATTTTTAAGCTAATATTCAGTAGATAGATCCGATATCATGTGAAAATAAATGGGGATTGTTAGTTTTGTATACTGATTAATGAAAATGGACCATAAATCACAGATTAATATTGACAACCTACCGAGTCATGTAGCAATCATTATGGATGGTAATGGTCGCTGGGCAAAACGTCATGGAAAACCCCGAATATTCGGACATCAAAATGGAGTAAAAGCGGTAAGAGAGACTACGGAGGCCGCCGCGGAATTGGGCATTGAATATCTTACCTTATATGCTTTTTCCACAGAAAACTGGAACCGACCAAAACTAGAAGTAAATGCCCTGATGTCTTTGCTGGTCGAAACGTTGCGAAAGGAAATTAATACTTTGATGGAAAATAATATCCGATTGAAAGCGATTGGAGATCTCAGTAAATTGCCATCTAGAACCTATCAAGCTCTTTTAGAAGGCATGGCTAAAACAGCTAGTAATAACCGAATGACCCTTAATTTAGCCCTGAACTATAGTGCTCGTTGGGAAATTAATAATGCGGTCCAACTCATCGCTAAGGATATTGAAAAGAACGTGTTGCAAGCTGCTGACCTTACGGAGGAAATCTTTAACCAATATTTGACTACCAAGGATATCCCTGATCCTGAATTGATGATCCGCACCAGTGGAGAATACCGCATAAGCAATTTTTTACTTTACCAATTGGCTTATTCAGAGCTCTATTTTACGGAAACGCTGTGGCCGGATTTTCGTAAAGAACATTTATATCAAGCAATCATTGACTTTCAAAGCCGAGAAAGAAGATTTGGAAAAACCAGTGAACAAATCGCTTCAAACAAACGATAAAGCCGTTATCGGGTGGTCTGTTTCAAAGCTTTAGAGGTAAGTCCAGGTATCAAGTTCATTTAGATTGTAATTATTTTAGACGGTGTCTAGATCGTTTACCATATGGGTATCCTGATACCTTAAACCCTTGACCTTATAACCGCGCAAATACGTTAAGATATATTTAAGAGGGTTTATTTCCTTGAAATCCAGTAACAGATGCTACCTTTGCAGCGTTTTTCGAAAAGATATTTTCGATTTCGTAAACCGACAAGTTGTGCAGTTTAATGGTTATAACTAATTCTATTAAGTCTTTAAGATTCTTGGTTATTTTTATCGCCTGCCTAATGGTGGGGCCCGCTTTTGGTCAATTGAATCAGATTGATTACAATGTTCCAAAGGAATATGAAATTGGGGAAGTAAAGGTTGAAGGCGCCAACTACTCAGATGAAAATGCAATCATTAACTTATCTGGACTACGCGTTGGAGATCGGATTACGCTCCCAGGTGAAAAGATCAGTGAAGCAGTCAGAAAGTTATGGAAGCTCAAGTTATTTACGAATGTAAAAATTATTAAATCCCGTGAAGTAGGGGATGTCGTATTCATCCTTATCCAAATAGAAGAGAGGCCTCGCCTTTCTAAATTTACTTACACCGGTGTAAAAAAAATGTACCACGATGATTTGGACGGGGCGCTAGAACCTTTCCTCATAAAGGGTAGCAGCGTTACCACCAATACCAAGCAAAATTCAATCAACGCCATTAAAAAATATTTTATTGAAAAAGGATTTTTAGATGTTAGTGTTAATGTAAATGAAAAAGAAGATAATCCCAAGCTCAACACCATATCCTTAGAATTCGAAATTACCAGAAATGAAAAAGTAAAAATTGAGACGATATCTTTCAGTGGTAATACAAATGTAAAGGATAAGAAGCTGCGCAAGCAAATGAAAAATACCAAGCATAAGAAACGACTATTTGCTAAATCCCGCTTGGTAAAAAAGGAACTGGAAGAAGATAAAGCTGCTATCATTACTTTTTATAACAAGATTGGTTATCGAGATGCAAAAATCATAAAGGACAGTGTCTGGCGTAATGAGGATGGCTATTTACAATTACACCTGGATGTACAAGAAGGTGGCCAGTATTACTTCCGAAATATTACCTGGAAAGGAAATACTATTCATGACGATAAAAGACTTACCGCCTTGCTTGGTATTCAAAAAGGGGACGTCTATAATCTCGAACTTTTGGAGACTCGACTTCGTTTCAGTCCGGACGGCAGAGATGTAAGTACGCTTTATCTGGACGATGGGTACTTATTCTTTCGGGTAGATCCGATTGAGATAGCGATATCCAATGATTCCATAGATATTGAAATGCGTATGGTTGAAGGACCTAAGGCAACGATTGATAAAGTGGTTATCCAGGGAAATACCATCACGCATGAGCATGTCATTCGCAGGGAATTATGGACTAAACCCGGGGCTAAGTTTAGCCGTTCTGATCTGATCAGATCGCAAAGACAAATTATTGGACTTGGTTATTTTGATCCTGAAAAACTGGGTATGAATACACCAGTGAATCCGGAACGTGGCACAGTGGATATCGAATATGTTGTCGAGGAACGCCCCTCGGATCAGTTGGAATTATCAGCCGGCTGGGGTGGATTCAGCGGGGTGATTGGTACACTGGGTTTCCAATTCAACAACTTTTCGTTAAGAAACATTTTGAATAAAAAAGCCTGGAGACCACTGCCCAAAGGAGATGGTCAGAAGCTTTCGCTTCGAGCACAAACCAACAGTCGGTTTTATCAATCTTATAATTTCTCTTTTTCAGAACCGTGGCTAGGTGGCAAGAAACCCAACAGCTTTACTTTAGGTGGGTTCTACACTCGTTTTGACAGAACCCTTTATAGCCAGGGAGTTCTTACGATTGGTCGTGGATTTGTTGGATTAGGTTCTCAATTAAAATGGCCTGATAATAACTTCATTTCCAATACAACTATAAATATTGAAAATATCCAATTGGAGAATTATGGTTTTGGTGGTTTCCGTTTTGAAGGTCAAAATGTAACCGATGGAAATTACAATAACTTCAGCTTAAAGCAAGTTATCGCTCGAAGTACGGTATTTGAACCTACCTTTCCGCGATCAGGATCAAAGATTTCTTTGACCATGCAATTCACTCCACCATATTCTCTTTTTAGAAAAAATAAAGACTACGACAATTTAGATATACAGGATCGATTCAGGTGGCTGGAATATCATAAGTGGCGACTGGATGCTGAATGGTATGCTACCTTGGTTGGTAAATTAGTATTTAAGGCAAGTGCCAAGATGGGGCTCCTTGGATTTTACAACCGCGATGTTGGATTATCTCCTTTTGAACGTTTTGAACTGGGTGGTGATGGACTTTCCAACCAAAGTATTGGTATCACCGGTAGAGATATTTTGGCTTTAAGAGGTTATGAAACCACGGACATCGAACCTAATAATGAGGGTGGAGGTACCCTCTTTAATAAATTTTCGGTTGAGTTACGCTACCCGCTTTCGCTTCAAGAAAACTCCACCATATTTGTTTTAGGATTTCTGGATGGAGGTAATTCCTGGATTGGTGGAGAAAATTACAATCCGTTTGATCTAAAACGATCCGCGGGGATCGGTTTACGGGTATTCCTGCCGATGTTTGGACTACTTGGATTTGATTATGGATTTGGGTTTGATAAACCTGGGCTTATAGCTACTGGAGCGAAATGGGGCGAGTTTGGTAAATTCAGTATTATCCTTGGATTTGAACCGGATTAAGTTAAGGATTGAGCGTAATAAGATAAGAAATCACTGCTTGGATATTGTCATTGGTAAATGCTCCCCTTATAAATGCCCCATTTTGTAAATAAGTGGGACAGCGAAACCCGCAAGACACCCATCCCATACTTTACACTGCGGCGGAAATTAATGGACGATGCCTCTTTAAAATATTTGGTAGGACAAGATATTTCGGCAATGTGAAAACCATGGAAGATGATCTGAGAAAGCATTTCATTGTCAAAAACAAAGTCATCAGAATTTTGATTAAAACTAATCTTTCTTAAAACATCTGCATGGAATGCTCTGTAACCCGTATGATATTCCGTGAGTTTATAGTTAATCAGTAGATTTTGAGTGAGTGTCAAAATTCGATTGGCAATATATTTATACCTGGGCATACCGCCGGCCAGAGCTCCTTTTCCTATAATCCTTGAGCCTAAGACCACCGGATAAAGTCCTTCTCCAATTATATTGACCATCGACGGTATGAGCTTGGGCGTATACTGGTAGTCGGGATGCAACATGATAATAATATCTCCTTTCAACTCTAGTGCTTTGTTGTACAAGGTTTTTTGGTTACCGCCATACCCTTTGTTAAACTCGTGCGAAATAACATGCTTAATGCCCAATTTACGCGCAACAGCTATGGTATTATCTTTAGAATGATCATCACACAATACCACCTCATCAACCATTTCAAAAGGAATCTCCGCATAGGTCTGCGCCAGCGTCTGGCTAGCATTGTACGCTGGAAGCACAACTATTATTTTTTGATTTTTGTACATAAGTTACTCTTCTTCATCCACAGTAGTGGTCAATAAATTACGCTCATTTAAAAAATTAAACCACTTGATCACTTTTTTTATGTCACCAACGTAAACACGTTCTCGGTCATAGGTTGGCAATATTTTTTCAAAATAATCAAACATCGTTTGATTTGAACTCAATGCCTCTTTGGGGGATAGTTCGCCCATCTTGTCCAACATCGATTGGAAGATGGTTCCAAGTTCAACGGAGTCATCCACAGTATAAATGGATACAGAGGCCAATGGCGTAAACATATGTTTACGCGCTGACACAAATTTTTTCTTCTGAGTGTCCAGTTCTTCTATAATCAATCCATTGGGTCGATTACTGACCATCTTAAAAATGCCTGGCAATTTACTCACCGCTAAATAATCTTCTATATTCATAAACAATTAATAATTCAATAAATAATTAATATCCTCTTTCAATCGCTGGTTTGCCAAAAAAATGTTTTCTAACGATTTGGCAAAAGGAATGGGTGTATCCAAGCTCGCCGTTCTTATTACCGGCGCATCCAGTAAATGGAAAGCTCGTTGATTTATGGTTGCAGATAGTTCGCCACCAATTCCACCTACTAACGTATCTTCATGCAAAATCAGGACTCTATGGGTTTTAGTTATTGATTTTAGGATCGTTTCATAATCAATAGGCGCTAATGAACATAAATCAATAATCTCAATATCCAATCCATTTTCTTCTGCTAAGTTGCGTGCCCAATGCACACCCATACCATAAGTAATTATGGTAGCCAAGGTTCCTTCTCTGGCAATATGCGCCTTACCTATTTCTATTGAATAGAATCCAGTTGGCACCCAATCTTTTACCGCACGATATAAAGCTTTATGTTCAAAATAGAGCACTGGATTGGGATCTTCAAAAGCAGCTAAGAGAAGTCCTTTGGCTTGAAAAGCATTGGAAGGATAAACAATTTTTAATCCAGGTGTGTGCACAAACCAAGCCTCATTACTTTGAGAATGAAAGGGTCCGGCACCAGTCCCTGCTCCTGTTGGCATCCGTATAACCATATCGGCTCGACCTCCCCAACGATATTGTAGCTTTGCAACATTGTTAATTATTTGATTGAAGCCTACAGTAACAAAATCAGCAAACTGCATCTCTACCATGGACTTTATGCCCTGGAGGCTCAGTCCGAGCGCGCATCCCACGATGGCACTTTCGCATAGAGGCGTGTTGCGCACCCGTGATTTACCGTATCGCTGAACGAAACCTTCCGTGATCTTAAAAACCCCTCCGTAATCTCCAATATCTTGACCCATTAATATTAGGTCAGAATAGCGCTGCATCGCCAAATCCAATCCCTCCTGGATTGCATCAATATAACGTAGTTCTGTTTTTTCTGAGGAGGTTGGTGGGACTGCAGAAGGACTAGGTAGAAAGACGTCTGCAATTTCTTGTTCAGGAGTTGATTGCATAGGCTCAAGCGAATCAACTGCTTGCAATGCATCATTAATCTCCTGTTTGATTTCATGCGACCAATTGGAGATTTCATCTTCAGTAATTATATGTTGCTCTAGTAGGTAGTTTTGGAAATTTAGAATTGGGTCTTTGTCAGCCCAGGTATCTATTAGACTTTGAGGAACATATTTGTTGCCGGAAGCTTCCTCGTGCCCACGCATACGAAATGTTTTACATTCTAATAATACCGGTCTAGGATTTTTCCGAATGTCTTGTGCCAGTTCCTTCACTTTTGAATACACCTCAAGTACGTTATTCCCATCCAGAATATACGCGTCCATGCCGTATCCTATGCCACGATGAGCAAGATGTTCACAACGATACTGCTCTTGACTGGGTGTAGATAGTCCGTAACCATTATTCTCAATAACAAATATGACTGGTAATTGCCATACGGCCGCTACATTTAAAGCCTCATGAAATTCCCCTTCACTGGTTCCTCCCTCACCAGTAAATGCAAGGGCCACTTTATTCTGTCGCTTCAATTTGTACGCTAAAGCAACGCCATCCGCTAAAGAAAGTTGAGGTCCAAGATGGGAAATCATTCCGATCAGGTGATAATCAGGTGCCCCAAAATGAAAAGATCGGTCTCTTCCTTTCGTGAACCCTGTACTTTTACCTTGCCATTGTCCAAATAATCGATCTAATGGTATATTTCTAGTCGTGAACACACCTAAGTTCCGATGTAAGGTGAAAATCATTTCATCCTCGTTTAAGGCCAATGTACAGCCTACCGAAATAGCTTCTTGTCCGATTCCCGAAAACCATTTAGATACTTTTCCCTGACGCAGTAAGGATAGCATCTTTTCTTCAATCATTCTAGGCTTCAATAAGCTCCTAAACACCTTCACTAACTCCTCATTCGAAAATGAATAGTCGCGATAATTTATTTGTAATGTTGCTTTTACTTGCATGCCAGATATATGTGACAGCGAAATTAATAAAAAGAGCTACTTCAATTTCTTTTCTTGAAAAGCTTTTTGAAAAAGGATTCCAATTTGCTTTCATTATTATCTTTTCTTCTTTTTCGCCTGTTTCTTGAATTTCGTTGATCTCGGTCGGATGGATGCTGTTCTCGGGCTACTACTTCATCCAATTTTCTTTGCCACGGTAAATAATAATCGTCAATAAAATCATCACAAAACATTTCATCTCTCCATTCATATGGCAATGCCTCAAACCGGTTATTTACGGATTGCTTAACCTGCTTTTCCCGAATTAGGTTTTGGTAATAATAAGCCCAAATCGGTAAAGCCATATGAGCACCTTGTCCAAGTTTTAAAGAACTAAATCTTACTAATGGGTTATCGCCACCTACCCATACTCCGGTGACCCATTGCGGTGTATATCCGATAAACCACCCATCCGTATGTGATTGGGTAGTTCCGGTCTTCCCTGCTATATCTCCTTTAAGGTTATAAGTGGATCGAATCGAGCGGGCTGTTCCATTTTCGATTGTATTTTGTAGCATATGTGTTAAAAGGTTTGCATGTAAAGGGTCGATAACCTGAATAGATTTCGCTGGTAGATGCTTATAAATTAAATGCCCCTCTGGTGTTTCAATCCGGTCAATAAAATATAAAGGTTGGATTCTTCCTCTATTAGCAATGGTACTATATAATTGGACCATATCAAACAGGGAAACTTCACCAGTCCCCAGGCTTATGCTTGGTACTTTGGGCAAATCATTGGTGATACCCATGCGATAGGCTAGATTCCGTATGGAATCAATTCCGCCTTCCATAGCTAACCTAACGGTAATGGTATTGATGGAATGACTTAAAGCGCCTTGGAGAGAATACAATCCACCATATTCTTGGTTCGCATTCTGTGGTGTCCATTCATCATGATCCACGTAAGTCACCAGTTCATTATCTAAATAATCACAAGGGAAATAACCCATTTGAAGGGCTCGGCTATAAACAACAGGTTTGAATATCGAGCCCGGTTGTCTTTTGGATAGTACATGATCGTACTTAAAGTATTGATGATCAATTCCGCCAACCCATGCTTTGATAGCCCCGGTATTTGGATCAGTTGTTAACATTCCTGCCTGGAGCAGCCCCAGGTAATATTTAATAGAATCCAGTGGGCTCATCATCACTTCACGATCACCTTCCCAGCTAAATACTTTCATAAGCACAGGCTTTGACATTAAACTATCCATCAATGAATGAGTATACCCTCGTCGCTGGTAGGATTTATACCTTTCTGAATGTTCAACAGCACTTTGCAGTGATGATCCTTTTAGCCAAGGTTTATTTTTTCCCCAGTGTAAATCCAGCTCTGATTGTAATTTTTTCATTCGCTTAGCCACAGCTGCTTCAGCCGCTTTCTGAAAAATAGGATTTACCGTCGTATAGATCTTCAGCCCATCCCGATAAAGGTCTAGAGACATCCCTTCCTTATCATTGTATTTGTTTATTATATCCTGACATTCTTGCCTCAACATTTCTCTGAAGTAGGTAGCTGTTCCTCGGAAATGACCTTCATCCACGTACTCCATCTGGATTGGAATGGCACAAATAGAATCTCTTTCTACTTCATTCAGGTAACCCGCTTTGGCCATCTGATGAATAACCACATTTCTTCTTGACATCGATCGCTCAGAGTCGTTTCGCGGATGGTAAAAAGTAGTAGCCTTGAGCATTCCAATAATTAAGGCAGCATCTTCGATCGATACTTCCTGGGGTGACTGATTAAATAATTGACGGCACACGGATTTGATACCATAGGTAGTACCTCCAAATGACACTGTATTAAGATACATGGTGAGAATGTCCTCTTTTGAAAATACTTTTTCTATCCGGCCAGCTGTCCATATTTCTTTGATTTTATTAATCGGTAAAGACAATAATTGAAACTTTGATCGAGGAAACAGATTTTTGGCCAGTTGTTGGGTAATGGTGCTCCCTCCGCCGGATTCTTTTTGCTGCAGTAAAATAGTCTTAATAAATACCCGGCCCCAACTAAGCCAATCAATTCCATGGTGATTATAAAATCGTTGGTCTTCTGTAGCAATTAACGCATCGACTATATGTGTAGATATTTCATCAAACGTTACATTTGTACGGTTTTGAATAAAATACTTTCCTAGGATATCTTCATTAACCCCATACACTATACTCGCTTGAGGATTTTCGATATGTTTCAATCGTTCATAGGATGGTACTTTCCCAAAAACACCTAGTCCCACTAATCCGATAAAAAGGAAAATAATTACGATGAAGGATAATCCGAACACTACAGATCCAATCAATATTCGCTTGCGATTTGTTTTTATCCTTCGAAACAAAGAAATTCCTTGCGATCGCAAATAGTTATAAAGTTGTGGAAAATGTTTTTTTGTTTTCACCTTTCTCCAAACGGATTCTTGGATTTATTTGGTATTTCAAAATGGATGACTTTACGAAAAGGTAATCACTAAGTGAGAAATTCCTAATTTTGTATTTCGCGTTTGTTTTTTATTCCTATTAATCCAATTTTTAATAAATTCTACACTAACTTTGGAAAATAAATAATAAGAAAGCACAGTTTCAAAACATAAATTTTAAACAATCCATTCAATGAAACGAAGAGACGCAATTATAAAAGGTACTCTGGGCGCAGGAGCGATTTCTACATTTATGAGTACCCATAAAAAAAATAGAGACGTGGAAACAATCACAAAATCTAAATTGAAAGGTAACATTAATCATTCTGTATGCAGGTGGTGTTACAATAGTTTATCGCTCGATGAGTTGTGCGAAGGTGCTGCGGAGATTGGAATAAAGTCAATTGATTTAACCACTCCAGATGAATGGGCCACGCTACAAAAATATGGGCTTACTTGTGCTATGGCATCTCACAAAAATCAAAGCTTGACTGAAGGTTTCAACCATCCTGAATATCACGACCGATTGATCCCTATGTATCTCGAGTTAGTTGATCAAGCTGCTGATGCAGGAATGGCTAATGTTATTGTGTTTTCAGGAAACCGAGCAGGAATTTCGGATGAGCAAGGTTTGGAAAATTGTGCAGTAGGTTTAGAAAAAGTAGTAAAACGTGCCCAGCAAAAGGGTGTTGTTATTGTAATGGAACTCCTCAACAGTAAAATAAACCACAAAGATTATCAGTGCGATCACACCCCTTGGGGGGCTGCTTTAGCCGACAAAATCGGTTCTCCTCATTTCAAATTGCTTTACGATATTTATCATATGCAGATTATGGAGGGAGACATCATCCATACGATTCGAGATTACAAAGATTATATTGCCCATTACCACACTGGAGGCGTTCCTGGTAGAAACGAGATCAACGACACCCAGGAACTTAATTATCCCGCCATAATGCAAGCTATTGTTGAAACAGGTTATAAGGGCTATGTGGCACAAGAATTTATCCCAACTTATGATGATAAATTAGCAGCCCTGAAAGAAGGTGTGCTTATATGTGATGTTTAGCATTTCTTAACATAGTCCTGATATTTGATGAGGATCAAGTTGGATTAGTCTTGTTTGCCTTAACTTTTGGACGCTTTAACTTAACAGGCCTCCTTATTTTCTAGAATAGATTGTTCCGAGAAATCCAATGCTCAAATTCATATCTATGGAAACTCTTTCTTGATTGACCTCAAAATTTATAGGCTTTTAAACGATTAAACGATTGCGTGCTGGCACTAATTGGCATGTTTCTTGTCATTAGGTATATCAAACCATCAATCTATAGAAGTATGTGGCGTAGCATATTTCGTAACCATATAATAGAACGCGAAACCAAGATTTTAATCATTCATTCAAAATAAAGTCCATCGTTTAACTAACCGTGAGTGATGGGCTTTTTTTATTTTAAGACGGTTTCATTCCGTATCGGTATGCTGAGCTTGAATCAGCATTGGCCTCTGGAAAGGAAGTTAAAGGGTTAATGAGATAAAAAGTAAAAAGGAACCACTTCAGAAAATAAAAAATCTCCCTTGAGAGGAGAATACCCGGCATCTCCGAACCTAGTAATCCCTCATCTAATGAAAGATATCCGATAATACATCGTGGGCATTAACCTTTCCAAATCCATCAATATGGTATTTATAATAAAGTAAAAGATCATCAATTAATTCTTTTCGCTGAGAAGCATTGATATGGATAGGTTCTTTTTTTATAAGTCTGTTGATCCAGTGGCTGTTTTGCTTATTAATTTGGTAAGAAGGATTATCATATTGTTTAGAAAAAATACCCTCTTTAATATCTAAATAAAAAGGATCCGGTTGAGTGGTTGACTGTAGACTAAATCCAATATATTGAGGCAACTCCAGCAAGAAATGTAAATGAAAATTGGGTTCATCCATTGGGAGCTCATCGAGTTCACTAAATGCTTCATAAAGAAAATTGAAAAGCCGGTAATTTTGTTCTTTTTCTTTAATGGACTTCCTGGTTACTTCTAAGATAAATTGACTGACGGCCCCACGAATTACAGAAAATGGAATTTTTTGATAGAGTTTTGAAGTACTTACTTCTTTTATGCGCTGTAACTTTTTCTGATCTTTTTCATAAACTACCAATTCAAGCAGTGAGGCAATTTGAAAAAATGAAGCACTCATTCTGGATTTTGGTTTGCGTACACCATTCACAATGTAAGTCCTCAGCCCCAGTTCTTCAGTAAATATATCCGTAATTATACTGGTCTCGCCATATTTAACGGTACGAAATACAATTCCTCGGGTTTTTATTAACATAGAGTTATTACAATGTTAAGTGCGGAAATAAATATAATACAACTATCTCTATTAGTCGTTTATTACATGGTGATTATCGATGATTGTGGAAATTGTTGTTGAATCACGATATCCTTGATGGTAGACACTAAATCCTGACAAAAT
>JAHEJC010000136.1:0-13578 GCA_024639065.1 Lewinellaceae bacterium
AAATCCTGTCATCCCGACCAAGGAAATCCAACGTGAAAGCGTTGGATTTTTTATTTGTGAAGATCGCCAAACTTGTTTGAGCGATCGAAATAAATGAAAAAGACCTGCCGGCATAGCCGGCGTTGGATTTGCTTGAGCAACAACCCCATCTTCAGGATCACCGAGCATAGCGAAGGTAATCCTGTCATCCCGACTTCGCCCTCTAAAGCTTTTTAGCGAAGGAGGGCTTTTCTTTGATTGATACTACTATCCAGATTAATAATTTAGAAAAGGGCTTCGTCGGGCAGGCCCGTCTTACTTTCTTCAAGTATAAAGCGTTGCCAATTTATTGGCATAAGTAATTAAATAAATAAGTCCTATAATGGCAAAGCCATTCAGGCTTTCTATTTCCAGCATTGGATGTAAAAGGATTATCTAAATCCTGTCATCCCGACGAACCATCATTCAGATGGTGTTGGTTTTAGGCTAATTAAATGGTTTTGAAGATTTAATTTTTTTAAAATCATTTGATTAGTTTTAAAATCAACGAAAAAGTGAGCAATTCGGTTACCTATTCGGTTACCTCTTTTTTTGTATCATTATTAATGAAAGTAGGGTTTTCAACGTGATTTGACTTTCGTTTGTTGGGAAAAAAAGTTACCTAAAACGAAAGAAAATGAAATCTTCAAAAACATTCAAAGTTCTTTTCCGGTAAAACATTGCTAAGAAAAATGACCTCAAGGTCCTTGATTACGGGCGAATCACTATATCAAGTAAACGGGCAGATATTAGTCTAGGCAAGTTCTATCCTATTGAATTATGGGACACAAAGATGAGTCGGGCAATGGGTAGAACTGTTGAGACAAGGGAACTAAATCACTTCTTGAACAATATAAAAATTGAGATTTCGGATGCCTATGATGAATTGGTCAAAGAGGGTAGATATATAATTGCTCAATTGGTAAATGTTAGATACTTAGGGACGGACAATCATGACGCAACCCTAATTGTTCTAATCGAATTTCATATTGAAAAAACAGAAGGTGTTTTGAAATGGAATACCTTAAAAAATTATTACACTACAAAGAAGTACGTCAATACCTCCCTATCAAAAAAATGCGAGGTTCGGATATCCCCTTGGCCCAAATTTATTGACTTGCTAAATAAACAACAAATCACAATATTTAACATATTACATGTTAGCGGATTATCTAATTTTGACTACTTTATTAATAATTGTAATGAAACAAAAAATATTAGTATTATTTCTAGCATTATCTTGGTTGTCTTATGGCCAATCCCAATTGCCAATAAATACCGATGACCAAAAAATCAAACCACTTTCAAAAATGGTTGATAGCTCTTTACAGTTCAAACTTGAAAATGAGCTTATGGCCAATAATAAATGGAAAAAACTGATAAGTAGCCAAAAAATGGCAGTTGGTATTGTTGACTTGAGCGACCCAGAGAATGTAAGGTTTGCAAGGGTCAATGGCAGGCACATGATGTATGCCGCCAGTTTACCCAAGATTGCCATTCTTTTAGCCTCTATGGATGCCATGGAGAAAGGGGACCTCAAAGAAACCTCGGACGTTAAAAAGGATATGCGGTTGATGATAAGCAAATCCAATAACCCAGCTTCTACAAGAATGATAGATAGATTGGGCTATGACAAGATTGAGGCCGTGATGACTGACCCCAAATATGCGTTTTATGATGAAGAAAACGGAGGTGGTCTTTGGGTTGGCAAACGTTACGGAGGCGTGGGCGACACCAACCGTGAGCCTCTTAAGAATCTGAGCCATGCGGCTTCTGTTTCCCAAGTATGTCGTTTTTACTATTTACTGGCCCATGGAAAATTGGTCAATGAGAAAAGGTCGAAACAGATGTTGGATATTATGGAAAAACCCGAATTGCGCCATAAGTTCGTCAATACTTTGGATAAGATTGCCCCAAATGCCAAACTTTTCAGAAAATCCGGATCATGGCGAACCTATCATTCCGATTCAATCTTGGTATGGGGTAAGGATGAAAACAGGCGATACATTCTGGTAGCGCTAATAGATGATCCCAGTGGCGAGCAAATAATTCGAAATCTGGTAAGGCCCATAGAAAAAGTGTTGAAAAAAACCGAAATTTGATTACTGGAACCATATAGCCTTTCTATATGCTAAAATATCTGATTTCGAACTTTTTTGACATAAGAAAAGGGGAATTTAAAATTTCCCTTTTCATGTTTTTGTACATATTCCTTGTCATTGCGGTCTTGCTCATTGTGAAACCTACTGTCAATGCGCTGTTTCTTTCAGAATTGGGTCCTGAGCAGTTGCCATTTGGCTATCTACTGGTTGCTTTGGGTGCGATAGCCAGTTCTTTACTCTATTCAAGATTGCTTTTAAAGTATAAACTCAAGCCCTTAATAACCCTCACATTAGTATTTTCTTCGATAATTCTGATTGGGGCGGCCGTGTTGCTTTTCTTGGGACAATTGAAAGGATGGATGCTCTATTTTTTCTATGCTTGGGTTGCCGTCTATGGCGTACTTTCCGCTTCGCAATTTTGGGTCTTGGCAAATTTGGTGTTCAACGTGAGAGACGCAAAACGTCTCTTTGGTTTTATTGGTTCAGGTGCGATTTTGGGAGGACTTTTCGGGGGATACCTTACTTCACTCTTCGCGCCAGTTTTCGGAAATGAATTTATGATTGTTCTGGCAGCAATCATGTTGATCTCTTTGTTGCCATTATTGAACAATATATGGAGGGCTAAAATTGAAGATTCGAATACTTTTCAGAATGACCAAACCCCCAGAAATATTCGAAATCCGTTTCAGTTGGTGAGGAAATCAAAGCATTTGACCAACCTGGCCTTTATCGTGGGTATAAGCGTATTGGTCGCGAAATTGGTGGATTATCTTTTTAGTGATTATGCGTCCAGTAGCATTTCAGACCCTGATGAATTGTCATCTTTTTTCGGTTTTTGGTTTTCAACTTTCAACCTGATCTCCTTAGGTATACAACTCTTCTTGACCCATAGGATAGTTGGTGTTTGGGGGGTTGGTTTTTCATTGTTGCTATTGCCGCTTAGCATTCTTTTCGGTAGTGTATTCTTTCTTTTCATTCCAGGGTTATACGCTGTTGTGGCAATAAAGGCAATGGACGGTATACTGAAACAATCCATTAATAAGAGTGCCTTTGAACTTTTGGCCCTTCCCTTGCCTTTTAATCTAAAGAGCAGAACAAAATCCTTCATTGATGTAGTGGTCGATAGCTTGGCCACGGGTATTGCGGGTTTGGCCTTGGTTTTTTTGATCAAGGGCTTTGAATGGCAGGGCCATCAGATTGCGTGGTTGGTAATCGCCCTGGTCAGTATTTGGGCCCTGTTGATTTTCAAGGTAAGAAACTCTTATTATGAGACTTTCCGAAATAATTTAAAAGGAATCTCAGATAGTAACACGACAAGCAGCTTGGAAAGAGGAAAGAAAATAGCCGTCGTTGATGGTATGCGCAGTGTATTCAGAAACGGTAGTGAAAAGCAGATATTATTCATGCTTGACAAATTAATGGAAATCAATGATCAGCGATTTTCAGATGATGTAAGAAACCTATTGGATCACCCATCAACAGACGTCAAAATAGCTGCCATTAAAAACTTATATTTTTTAGACAGCACATCAATGCCATCAAACATCAATACTCTTTTAGAGATAAAGGATGAGAATTTGAACCTGGCCGTAATGGATTTTCTGTTATTACATTCCCGGAAAGAACCCGATGCAATTTTCAACCAATTTTTGGATCATCCCGACACGAAGATTTCACAGGCCGCCCTGTTCTCTTTAGCAAAGGAATCCGTTTCAAATCAAGCATTAGGGCAGCGCTACGGTTTAGAAAGAAGATTGCGAGAAAGCCTATCCAATCCAACCGAGAATCATTCACCATTGTTGTTGAAAGCCATTGGGGTCTCAAGAATCAAAAAGTTCTTCCCCAGTCTAATGGATGCCTTATTATTGGAAGAGATTACTACAAAATTGGTCGTAATTGAAGCGATGGGTTTGAGCGGAGATCGTGCCTTTGTAAAATACTTGCTGGAACTTTTACCAAAGAAAGAGCTCCGAAAAGAAGCAATCGATGCCCTGAAAAATTTTGGCCCAGGAATTTTACCAAATCTGGTCACAATGGTCAAGGAACGGAAAATTTCTATTGAAACCTGCCGTTTTGTTCCCAAGGTCATCGAGGCATTTTCCAATCAAGATGCCGTTACTTATTTATTCCAGTTGTTCAATGATGTCGACTTAAGTGTGCGGCTCGAAGTGGTGCGAAGCATGAGCAATCTGAGATCGCTAAATCCTGAAATCAGGTTTAACCGATTCAAGGTGGTCAACAGGATATTTGAAGAGTGCAGACTGTACCACCAAACCCTGGCAGCTATGCATACCCAAATCATTATATCGTTCCGTAACCGAAAAAAATCAAAACTTGAAGTGTTACAGGACGAACGAGATGCAAGGGCATCTTTATTAGAGTTATTGGAACGTAGACTGGATGCGGGTTTGGAACGCATCTTCAAATTGCTGGGGCTTAAATATCCCCAAGAGGATGTGCTTTTAGCCTATGACCTATTGCTGGAAAATGAGGAAGAACGTTCAAGGGCCATCGATTTTCTTGATAACCTGCTTACTGGTAACTTAAAGCAGCAGGTATTCCCCATTATTGACCAAATGCCGACAGATTTCACCACAGAAGAAGCAGTTCAACGTATCAAACCAAAAATCCCGAGCGAACAGGAATGTTTTGTGCTACTATTACAGATTCCCGATGTGAAATTACAATTGGCAGTATTGTATCTTATAGGAAAACAGGGTGATGTTAAATACCTTTCCATACTTCAGAAATTAGCAGCAGACGAAAATTATAAAATCAAAACATTTGCCCAAGATGCATTGAAGAGCATCCAGAAAATTAGCCCTTCCTGATTACTTTGTCAATATTTCCTGCTAAGTACAAATGGTCGCTTGCCGAATTTTTTCGCAACACATTGCTCATCAGGACCACCATATATCTACAGTTGTCAGGGTGTTCCACAATAATTACCGAATTCATATAATTGATAACGTTGCCCATGTACTTGCCGCAAGCCTCACCCTTGCTTCGGTCACATTTATAAAGGCTGCCCGATTTAAAGTAAACGGCAGCTTCCTTCAATGTTGGTGATTGCGCATAACGAATTCGCCTGTCTGTCATATACATGAGCCGTTTCATCTCTAAGCAAGAGGCTTCGTCAATGACATTGCCCTGCTCCAATTGTACCAAAAATTTCATCAGACCCAGTGGTGTACCAATGCTACCGCCCTTGTCACCAACATAGGTGTTGGCACCTCGTGTAAAAAAACTACCCAACCGCCATTCATCATGCCCGATGCCCAACTCCCGTAAGGGAAGATTGACCACGTCATTGCTTAAGTCGGTCAATTCTTTTCTAGGGGTTTCCTTGAAATATATATTCGCTTCCCCCTCGGTCAGGTCTGGGTATTTTTCACCGAAAGCGGCCATTAACAGAGCCTCGCGCCAAACGATGCTCGCCGCCCCATTGTTACTCACCGAAAGCATGTGATCTGCCCATTCGAATATCGTGAATACGTCGCTAGCAATGACCTGACGTTTGACCAGAGTATTCTTCTCGATATTGTAGATTGGGATGGTGTGTTCATCCGTTAAACCCCAAACCCCGGCCTTTACCGATTTATTTTTGAGGAGTTCAATGCGTTTTTCAAAAGAATCGGGATGAATCTTGGCCAGTTGATCAAAAAGAGCGACCAAAACGGCTAGTTTTCCAACACTGCCCGGTTGATAGCCCAAGGTTTCGTTGCGCTCGGCATATCTTAAATTATTAGGATCTGAAATATCAAGGATGGCCAAAGAGTAACTTCGGTCCAATCCACGAAATAATCCACTAACCTCTTTTTGAAACTGTTCGTCATTGACAAAAAAACTATTGGTACTGTCTTTATTGCGGGACAGTAAGTTTAATTCAATTTCATTCCATGATTTTAGGGCCCCCACTGGGGGCAATTGGGCATCTTTAATTTCACCGCTCCTAATAAGCTCTAATCGCTTAAGCCTTTTAATGTCGGTTCGTTCATATCCATCGATAGGATACGGAAGATAGGGGACGAAAGCCAAACAAAGAATGCCGAGGAGTACGGGTAAAACAAGATTTTTCATATTATAATTTTTGGCTCAATGCAATTTTTTTGTTTAAATCGATTTTTGGCGTGATGGATTCTAAATAACCCGAACTAATCGCTTTTTTATTCTCTACAAAAGGACGTATCTGAAATAACCACAGTTTATCATCCTTAAAACCAAGTTCCACGTCATAGGCCCCATCGTATTTCGATTCGGTCTCTTTGGGTACACGATTTCGGACCATTTCGGCTATTAACCTAATATCGTTAATGTTTTTGTTTGAAAGGACACGTTCCTCAAAAGAGGCCGACTTTTTCGCGGTCCCACCGGTTTCAGGCAAACGATTAAAATGCTTTTCTCGGGCTGGGGCCAATAACTGGTTCTTACCATTGGTTTTTAATAGATAGGATTCTGCGGCTTGTCCATCTACAGCTCCGCCAGCACCGCGGCTAAATGCTATCGTGAGGTCGTTTTCGTCATTCGTGACGATGCCCTTTGTAATCAAAACCCCGGAATAGTCCACATCAACACTTGGAATAATAAGGATGGAAGGATACACATTCTCAGGATTCAATAAATACACCTGTCGCCATTTAAAGCTTCTTTCGGTGTATGGTGAAGCCCAAACTGCTCGAATGCCTTCCAATATCTTCTCTCTATCAACCACATTGAAGAGGGTGAGGTTGAGCCCTGCACCAGTAAAATCCTTTAAATCTTCCATATTGGTATCGCTTCGTAAGAAAACGGGCACCTTGCCCAGTTCATTCCCTAAAACCTCTTTAAAACCTTTTTTGAGGTCTTCAACAAAGGTTTCGTCCAATGGGATTTTTTTAATGGCTTCACGAAGTATTTCAAGTTGTTGGAGTTGGTAGTTTTCAATTTCTTTGGCACCAATTTCCTCGCTCTGCATTCTGTTGGCTTCTTGGAACATTTGGTTTAAAAACTTCCAATACGACACCTCTTGACCTGGCATGGCTTGTTCCATATGCTCTCTAAAAATCCCGAAGGGAATGACCAATCCCTCGACCACATTTTCGGGGAACATCTTTTTTAACTGACCGAGATTGGCAGCTTTGGGTCCACATAATTTGCCTGAATCATCCGTATCAACACTTCTCATGTTGAGCACCTGTTTTACATCAAGGCGTATTTGGTCGACTGGGACTTCGATTCGTTCTTCCTTCCGCTGTTTCTTGGCAAAAAGGGCACGTTCCTCAGAGGTCATTTGAGCCTCAGGCTTGAGGATTACATTTCCTTTATTGGATACCGCATAGAACATGCGTTGACCGTCATACTTTTTCAATTGCTGCAAATTTTCATCAGACAAAGCCGTATTGGGAATGCCCAAATTGCGGGCCAAGAGTTGAACGTGTGAGACCAGATTGCCCTCAGCCACCGTAGCTATACCTGCTACTGGTTTCAAATCTGAGGGTGGTCGCAAAAACACATAAATCTTATCCGAGGCAACTTCGATATCGCTGGAACTTCCTCCAACTACTACCAGTTCGCCAAAAGCGTAGCCCGGATTTAAACCCCTAACAGTACTTTGGTTTTTTAAGTCCAAAACTTGATTGGTCAATGCCGATTCGTTGGCAATGAATGTACCCAACTCGCCAACGACAAGTCCCAGATGAAGGGCTATGGATCCCCTAATTTTATCGTCGACGAACCCTTCGGCCAACGGTTCAAAGGCTGAATAGGTTTCAACCACATCTCCATAGTTTGCCTTGACCATACTCGCACTCCATTCTACTTCGCTTCTAGCACGTTGCAGCACATGGTTCAATTGCTCCAAGGTCATGAATTCGGTTTCGTACTTTGACAGATCCCCCATTAACTGTTCCCATTCCCAAAGTTCAATATATCCCGATCCAGCACTAGCCATGCCTAAATGACAAATTTTTTCTAAAAGTGCCTTTAGGTCAACTGTTTTCCATTCGGGAGCGTTTTTAAAGACCAATTCTTCCAATTTTAAGGAAGCATCCAATAATTGTAATCTTGAAACAGGATTTTTTTCATCAATCAACCCCTCGCGTATCTTCAGTAGAAGTTCGGAAGCTACTTTGACCAGGGTAGACGCATCAGAAGCGATATCGCCATTCGTGGCAAACTGTTCAATGGCTCTTTTTAGCTCCCCGTTCGTTAGTTTACTTGTGTATTTTGTTAACGATGCAAGCTCAACGGGTTTATGGAACTTTCGCATGGTCTGAAGCAGTTCAGCAAACTGGTTCTTCAAATCATTGGTTAATTTTCCCTCATGCAGCCTTTTAAAGTATTCAACTTTTTTGATGTCTGAAGGTTCCGGCTGACCGTGAATTTTAATACGCAATTCCATAAATGGCAAGTAGGCATCCGAAAGTACTTTCGATTGGCTGCGCATAGCTTGAGCTAGGTTGTCATCACCACTATGGGGTATATCTTTAAGGGATTGGCGTATAAGAAAATAATTCCTTTTGAGTTCTTTGTCGTTCTTTAAAAGCCATTTATAAAAGTCGATACCCCAAGCTTCTTCATCCTCCGCTTGAATCGCCCCACGATAATACTGGCCTTTTCTTAGAATCCATCCATCGTCAACACTTTTAAAATACTTCTCTAACTGGTATTGCTTCACTCGGGCGTGGTCACGCTCAGCATCCCAAAAGGCTTCCTTTTCGGTATATGCCAAAATTTGCCCAAGATGGATGTGGTTTGATTTGGCCAGGGCCACTACATCATCTCTATATCGGGCATGTTGAACCCCTGGGCCAATTTCACCAGGGCACGGATCTTTGGGTTGTCGAATGCTACCATCGGTACAAAACCAACGAATATCCTTGTAAGGCCCCCGGATGTCTAGCTTTAGGCTACCAATTAGTTTGATTATTTCTTTGTCATCTTTTTTCTGCCCAATAGTGACGGCAAGCGAGAAAAAGCCCAACAAAAAAGCGAAATATAGTTTTTTCATATCTGAAACGGTGCTATGCAAAAATATGATAAGATGGTTCCCAAGTTGGCAAAAGAAATTACTTTTTGATAATTTTTGATTTATCGGTCAGCCCCTTAATTATCACATTTGGGTTGCCGTATACATATACATTACTTTTGCCCTGTGCATAAACCTCGAGGTTTTTAGTTGCATTTACATAAACATCCGATGTGTTTGAGGTGTATAGGTCTACAGTACTTACACGCATTTTACGAGCATTAAGGTTGGCCGATTTCTTCAAGTTAAAGGCAGCATAACTAGCATCACCAACCAAATCAAGGTCAGCGGTATTATTAAGTGTCACCCTAACTTTATCACCTATGACTGAAGCTTTCATATCAGTACGGTCGCTCATGACTATAGTGATATTCTCAGAATCAATATTAAGTTTGCCCCCTGCATTTCTGTGAAGGACTACCGTAACATCATCAGCGTTAACATCCAGTTCAAAGCGGGCGCCGCTGTAACCGCTCAGATAAAACTTGTCTGCACTGAGTTGGCCTTCCCCCTTTACTTTCGAATCATGTTTAATAATAAGATGTTCCAATTGCTTTACCGTTATATCAATTTCCAGTTTTCTGCTGCTGGTAATCTTTTCGGTTGTAAACACCTTCAAAATACTATCGGTTACGATAAATTGCACAACGGTATGTAAGTTACTGTCTGCGTTCAGGCGATAACCGTTGGAACTACCTTGAGAAATGTTGATTTCCAAATCATCGTTTATCTCAAGGGCATTGAAATTCTGGGGAATTTCCTTAATCAATTGTGTGACCTCCTTGTTTCCTTCAATTTTTTGTTTCTTCTGTGCAATTAAAGACAGTGACATCAACACCGCACTTAAGAGAATGATTTGCTTTTTCATTTTGTTTGTAAAATAGTTTTGTTTTATTCTTATTACACCAATAATGAAAAAAGTCACGCGAAACAATTACCCAGAGTTTTTCAGCTTAAAAAAGTTGACCAAAGCACCGTAAAACTTTGTATGAAATAAACGGGAACCATCTTTGCCATTCTTAATAGCCTTAATGTTGGCAATAAGTTCTTTTTTGGTTTCTTCAGGCACCTCTTTTTCTGTTTCAAATTTTTTAAAGATATTTTTGGCCATGGGTCAAATTTCGTGATAGGTTTTTATAACTTTTAGTTTGGCTCTTCTGAGCCTCATCTTCACTGCACTTTCCCCAACTCCCAACAACTCTTGAATTGACTTTATAGAGGCATCATCTTGGTACTTCAACAATAGCAATGCTTTATCTTCCGGGGCAATTTTATTCATGGCAGTTGCAAGTTTATCGGGATCAAGGTCATTAATGTCTTCGATGCTAATGTCTTCCGTCTCGATAGATTCAATTTTTTTGTTATTCCCGGTTTCTTCTTTTTGTCTGGGGATTTTGCCGCGTACAACGTAATTGGTGCAAAGATTATAGGTCACGACATAAAGCCAAGTTGAAAATGAGGCTTTAGCCGGGTTAAAAGTGTCTATTTTAAGATATGCCCTTAGAAAAACATCTTGCATTAAATCTTTTGCTTCATCCCTATCCTTGACAAAACTGTAACATTTATTATACACTTTCACGGCATAACGGTCATATAAAATCCCGAAAACATATCCATCCCCGATGGTTGTTATTGCCTTTACCAATTCTTCATCACTCCAATCTCTGTGAGCATTTTTATTCCCTTGTGGGCTCTTTGCAAACAGAGTAAATAAAAAGATTTTGTTAGTAGCCATGCATAGCTAATTAACGGATTTATATGATGAGATAAAAATTTATACCTCAAATGTGACCTTTCCAAAAATTAGTGTATCAATATTACAATTGAAACGAAAAGAAAACAATTTGATTGGTAGATTGGTTTATGATTGGTAGATTGGTTTATGAATGGCCACATTCGTTCTAGAAGGTTGAATGGTTAGTGTTTCATGAAGGTGTGGCCCAAGTTCTCGAGTAAGATATGGGAACAAAGGGTCGGGAGCAATCCCGGCCCTTTTTCAAAGAAAAATTGATTATAAACTTTAAATAAAAACAATACATTAAAATGAACAAAAACTTAAAATTTGGCTTACTGACTCTTTCTGCCATTGCACTTTCATCATGTGTGAGCAACAAAAAGTTCAACGCTGTAAAAGGCAGCTTGGAAAGGGATTTAAGTATTGCCAACAAGAAATTGTCAGAATGTAATACGACCTTAGCCTCTGAGCGCACCAAGTTTGATAGCAACATGTCTTTCAGGCAAGAGCAACTTAATGACCTCAGGGCCCAATTAGCCGATGCACAAAAGCAGCGGGACCAACAACTGACCCAAGTAGGTGATTTGACAGTGCTTTCTAAATCGGCGAACGACAATATCAAGGAGACTTTGTCGCAATTGGAGAAAAAGGATAGGTATATCCAGTTATTGCAAGCTGCTAGAAGTAAGGCTGACTCTATCAACTTAGCTTTGGCGGTGAACTTGAAAAGCGTGTTGAAAGATGGAATTGAAGACCAAGATATCGATGTCAAGGTTGACAAAACTGTGGTTTACATCAACCTTTCGGATAAGATGCTTTACGAAAGTGGTAGTTATAAATTGACATCTCGTGCCAATGAGGTGCTTGATAAGATTGCCCAGATTGTAAAGTCAAGACCTGAAGTAGATGTAATGGTGGAAGGTTATACCGATAACGTACCTTACAAAAACGGAAATTTAGAAGATAACTGGGACTTAAGTGTTAAACGATCGACCTCTGTTGTACGTGCTCTGCATAACCAATATGGTGTCGACCCTAACAAGTTGGTTGCCTCTGGTCGTGGTGAGTACAACACTTTGGCAAGTAATGATACTCAAGAAGGCAAGGCCACCAACCGTAGAACCAGAATCATCATACTACCTAAGTTGAACCAATTCTACGATTTGTTGAACCCTAACAATTCTTCTACTTCAAGCAAGTAATTTTAAAATAAGAATAAATTGACCCCGTCTCTTAGAGGTGGGGTTTTCTATTTGTGAAGATCGCCAAGCTGGCTTGAGCGATAGATGCAAAGAAATTTACAGTCAATTAATGGCGACTCTATGGTTTGTGGGACATTGGAAGATATTGCCAAGGTTCGTTTATAGACTATAATTGAGTTTTGACATTGTTTTTTTTTAAATTCACAACATATCCCATTTGAATTACAATAATGTAAATAAAGTATAAGTTATAGTGTTAAATAAGATTATTTTAACATGTTCTTTCCTACTTATTATTTACAAA
This sequence comes from Lewinellaceae bacterium, assembly GCA_024639065.1. Classification (GTDB taxonomy): domain Bacteria; phylum Bacteroidota; class Bacteroidia; order Chitinophagales; family Saprospiraceae; genus JAHEJC01. The sequence continues at coordinate 12,368 of JAHEJC010000136.1, forward strand.
ATACTACAATTTGATTAATTCATCTGTGGAAAAATTGTGTTGATAATGACATGAACTGACCGAATTACAACATTTGAAGGAACAAATAAATAACCAATATAATATCTAAAAGAAAGGAGTTGTAATTAAAATCTTAGCTGCGGAATGTTCTCCATGGATGACGAATAGAAAATTTTAGCAATCTCATAGAACGATGTACATGTCAACTAGTCAAATGATACTATGAAAGAAATCCCAAATCTTAACTATATCATTAAAATTTCCAATGGGAATAGGTTGTTCGCACGGAACCTTTTGGATATTTTAAAAAAAGAACTCCCACGAGAAATAGAGACCTACCAATTACATCTTAATGATGGGGATTTCACTAAAACCGCCGGAGACGTGCACAAAATTACCCATAAAATCAAAATTTTAGGGTTAGAAAAAAGCTGCAAAATGGCAGAAGAATATAGAAGAGGATTAATAAGGAAAAGCCTAACACTAAAACAGGATTTTGAAGACTTATTAACCGCAATGTTGATTTTTATTGAAAAGGCATAAGTATGAACTGTATTGTCATAGACGATGAGGAAACTTCCAGAGCCATAGTTAGTCATCTGGCGGAAAACAATCCCAACGTCCAGCTTCTGGATTGTTTCAGTAGTGCCATTAATGCAATTAAGTATCTTAACGAGTATAGTATCGATCTTGTTTTTCTAGATATTCATATGCCAACGTTTACCGGTTTTGATTTTATTAGAACTGTCAAGAATGCTCCAAAAATAATATTGACTACATCAGACAAGGATTTTGCCCTTGAAGCTTTTGAATACGAATGTATTATAGATTATTTTATGGCCTTTACGGTTAATTGTCTAGTATTTCTAGGGATTGATGGCACTGGATTCTTGAATCCCATTTCACCTAATATTTTGAAGGCCACAGCTTTCTGATTAGTCGGTAAGCCGAGAATTGTTGTGAAGTATTTTAAAGGATATTTGTCCAGGGCATTTCGAGCCTTATAGGACTCTAAATAATTGCGAGGGTAATCGAACATTTTATCGAAACTCTTCTCAGCTTTCCTGAAGAATTGATCCCGATCAAACCCGCGTTTTACTGCCTTACCATGCATCATCACTTCAGTTGCCTTGTATTTGCTACCTGGTGATAGGCTATATCGATTAGAGGCATCTTTTCGGCTTACGATAATATGAATGTGACTTTGGGGT
>JAHEJC010000136.1:13588-14452 GCA_024639065.1 Lewinellaceae bacterium
GTTTTAACAAACCACTCTCAATAGGTCGCCCATCAACGAGATTAGGAGCTATCTTTTCTAATCGTTCAACTTGCTTTTTCAGTTTCAACAAATTGCCATATTCCACCCCTTGCTCAATCCTGCGTATTTCGCTTCTCTTAGAATAGATTAGTCTAGCCAGGGATCTATTTTCACGAACCTCCTGATCAGTACCTTTGAATGTACGCTGCCGTTCCACTATAGCATAATATTTTATATCACTCTCAAATACCGGTTTACCATCGATCTCTCGATTGAAACATTGAGCATACTCTTTCATCACTTCCCTTGTATATCTTTTTAATGCTTCATTAGATTCCTGAATCCATCCTAGTTCTCGTCTACATGGATTGAGGGTAATAGAGTAGAACTTCGGCTCCCTCTTTTTAAGTTTAGCAGTATTGCCATCTATTTCTCGAATTACTTCATTACCAAAAATTTGTTCTTCGTAGTGATTAAAAAAATGGATCTGTTCATTTTCAGATTTCCCTCTATTTTCTTTTTCCAAATAGTTCACAAAATCAGAGGCACTTTGGGCATACATGCTATCAGTTTTTTGTGGAGTGATGGTGATATACATTTTCTAATCGTTGTTTAAATGATTCATAGTCATTCTTAGTAAGTTGTAGTTTATAGCAATCCGTTCCGAAGGTATTTTTTACATAAGAGAGCTGGGAGGTTAATTCCTGGACAATTTCTTCGAGCTTATGATACCTAGATTGCAGGATTTCAGATTGTTTACGGTAAAAAGTGGATGCCTCCTTATCGTCAATAGAGAAAGATTCAAAAATATCCTTTTCGGAATTTGCATTAGTTTCTTTAGCTACCTCCTGAAATATGGCATCA
>JAHEJC010000137.1 GCA_024639065.1 Lewinellaceae bacterium
GGTGGAGTTTGGCCATTGGACACCTGCATATCCTATTCCTTCTTTAATCATTGCACGCACAATTGGCTGTGAGCTATACTCGTCTGCACCGATATCCTGACCTGACGGATCCCTTGGTTGCCCTTCGATATCAAGCTTCACATTTAAATCCGGTGTGCCTTTGTTTATCGCATTATCGCTAATAGCCTGCAATCTGTGCATCCTTCCATCAAATTTCAATTTCGGGTCACCATCAATAATTCCTTGGGGCTGTCCACCTGGCCCAATCCATGTCTTCATCTTTCCAATCGAATTACTTAAATTAGTTTCATAGAATATTTGTGCTCCAGTACTTTGATTAAAAATAGAATAGACACCGCTATCTTTAACATTTTGTGCTAGATTATTTATTAACCGACAGTTTTTTGATGTTGATTTAATCATGATACTGTTTCTTGCAATGTTAATAATCGTGTTGTTTGCTAAAAGTAAATTTCTAACCTCTGGATCACCTGGATTAATTGTGTAAGCACTACCGGAAGTGACCCCATCAGATAGCAAATCTGCATCCGGACCACCTTTCTTTACTTTACAATAAAGCCTTTTATTGACGGCATCTGTATCCTGAATATAGTAAGCTTTACCCTGACCTCCTCCAGATGTTATCCAAACATATTGCTTATTATAACTGCCATCCGTCCAAGTGGCATTAGCATCGATTAGATAAAATTGATTTGTGGAGGTTGGTTTGGAAGTTACGGTTCCCCTATAGCTGGGCAACGGATCTGCTTTTTCCAATGAGATACCATGCCAACCTCTATAGATATAATTATTAATTACTTTATGGTCACTTCCCTTGATCTTAATAGCAATTGCTAAGGGGTAGTCCTCTAAAGCACGGTCGTCTTCAAGAATATAGTAATTTCCATCTAATACATTATGGTCTCCTTGCCGCAGCTTCATGCCGCCATTACAATTCCTCACAACATTGTACCGGATTAAGTTATTGGACGACTTTACGCTGAATGTTTCAGGATCGCCGTGCCAGTTTTCAAATAAATTGTATTCTATGGTCATGAAAGCTTTTACCAGCCCGCTGGTTGCCCCTCGGCCCAGACGCAACGCTTCACTTGCGTCATCTTTGGCATGATTTTTAAACACATTATGATCAATTTTTGTATGCGTTGATTTCCTCATATCTTCGTAGTATCTTAATGGCGTCTCAATGCCAACGCCATCGTTTCCATCCCAGGTATTATGATCAAACCTATTGTGCGGAGAATTATACCAAACCCCGATAAGCGTGCTCCCTCCACCTTGACCAATATTTTCAAATTTGCAATTCGTGATTCTGTTGTGAGACGCATTGTTAATTTTTATGACATTTGTATTCCAGTTACCGCTTGTATCGATATCTTTGAGATGAAAACCATGGATGATTTGGTACGAACCGCTGACGTCCGCAAAGGTTTTGGGCCCGGTGAAAATTACACCGCCGGGGGTTTCTGCGGTGATGACAACTTCGTTCCCTGCAGTGCCATTGGCACTAAAACGAATGGTCGTGCTACTAGTGTCATACCGTCCATCAGTCAGGATTATTGTATCTCCCGGATCAGCATTTGCTATGGCATTATTAAATTCAGATATGCTGTTAGTTCTTGCGGTTGCTGCATGAGCTACAGTAAAAGGATTAAAGTAGAATCCAGTGAACATTAGCAGGAATGGTATGAAAACTATTCCACCATGGAAACCAGAAAAAATCTTCCTCATTTGAAAAAATTTTGGTTTAATATTAAATATGCTTGAGTTGATTTTGCATACTGTCCTTATCATTAATACCTCCATTTTGATTTGGATATTACTGTAACCGGACCTGGTACGTATCCCTCCGCTCTACTTGGTACATATAGCTGAAAACTACAGCATTGTGAGTTAATTTCACTATGGTAATCAAATCTTAAAGCAATACAAAATTTATTACGGTTATCTGCTGTAATTATTAAATTAGGCCCTATGTGCGAAATCTAAGTCCTGATAACATGCAAAATTTGTGCCTCTTCAAAAAAAATCTTCATGTATTTGAAAACACGTAATTTTTTTTTATATCGAAAAAATCAACTCGGTATTAAAGGGTGAAATTGTGCAAAAAAGGATACGCAAGTTATGCTAAGATGCTATATAATGTCGGAGTTATGGAAGTTTATACCATTGCCTTGAATCGTGAAGAGCACACATACAAAAACTAGGCTGACGAATTCGCAAATGTTCGAAGCGTAAAATTGGAGGGCCTCAGTACCCGCTCTTTTTGCCCTGAGTGCGTTAATGGCAAACAAATTCTTACGGTGGTAACAAATTACTATTTTAACTTATTACCTCCCGAACAGTCTCAGATATGTACCTGATCTGCTCCTCATTTAATTCCGGATACATCGGCAGAGATAAAATTTGATTTTGATATTTAGAGGCAAATGGGAAATCGGATGAATTGTAGCCTAAATATCGGTAGGCCTTTAAATTCGGCAATGCGATGGGATAGTGAATTCCGGAGGAAATACCCTTCTCCTTAAGATTATTTTGCAGTTTTTGGCGCATCTCGCTAGGAACTCTTATTACATAAAGATGATACACAGCGCTAATGTTGTCCAACTCTGCAGGAATGGTTACACCGCTCCCCTCGAGGTACGCATTATATAAGTATGCGTTTTGCCTCCTTTTTTTCGTCCATTTCTTTAGGTAATTCAGCTTAACTGCCAGAATAGCGGCCTGAATTCCGTCCAAACGGCTGTTGACCCCCTCTAACTCATGATCATACTTACTTAGTCGTCCATGGTTGGCTATAATTCTGCATTTTGCTGCAATTTCCGGATCTTTCGTTACAATTGCCCCGGCATCGCCATAAGCTCCGAGATTTTTGCCCGGGTAAAAGCTGAAACACGCAACCTCCCCCAGGCTCCCGACTATTTCACCGTGATATTCTGCTCCGTGCGCCTGTGCGGCATCCTCAATGATTTTCAGATGGTATTTTTCGGCAATTTTACGAATCGGGCCCATATCTGCCGGCTGCCCGTAAAGATGCACCGGAATAATGGCTTTAGTTTTATCGGTAATTTTTTCTTCGATGAGATCAACATTAATGTTGTATGTATCCGGGTGACAATCCAAAAATATCACTTTCGCGCCGGTTTGGGTAATAGCCTCGCTGGTTGCAATAAAACTGTTTGCAACAGTGATAACCTCATCCCCGCGGCCGATGCCAAGAGCCTTCATAGCAATGCTAAGTGCATCCGTACCGTTTCCTACACCAATACAATGTTGGCTTTTGCAAAATTTTGCAAATTTATCTTCAAATCTTTCTGCAAATTTTCCGCCAATAAAAGCATTTTGCCTGATCACTTGATCGATTGCCGCATCAACTTCATTTTTAATTGATAAATACTGACTTTTTAAATCAACAAGCGGAATTATCATTACTTCAGTACCTTTCGGAAGATTCTGATTGGCGATAGATATATATCCATAACGGGATTTGGGTTTTATCCCTGAATTTTGTATAGCCTTCCTATGCCTTTTTCGCCTCCCCAAATCTGTCGCACAATGTGAGAAATAGCCGTCTCTTTCGCATGAAATGGATCGCTAAAATTATTACGATCATTAGTAAGTTGATTCGGATAGTTGAAGTCATACACGGTATTTAAATCTCTCAAGTCCGATAGGAATTTTTGATAAGATTTTGCCAAGCCGTATGCTTCTATTTTCTCTTGTAATGTAACATGAGTCGGCAGAATTACAAAAGATAATTCGATTTCATTCTTCCTACAATAATCCGCGATTTTTCGCAACTCATAATATAATTTTTGCGGATAAACATAATTCGCGTAGTTTCTTTTAGCTGCAATATTTATCTGATACTTCCAAAATTCATCTTTCGACATGCGTGGGGTTTCAATGTTTTCTACCTTCCCAGAAAGCTTACTTTTAACTAACCTGAAAGATGCATTCAATACGTCTCGGTTAATAAGATACAAAAGGGGATTTTCCAGAATATTAATTGCCCCATTCACCCGGTCATAAGACTTGGACAAATTGTAGATCTCAAAATTAATGCCGATATATACATTTTTTAAATTAATCTTATCAGCAGCAAACCAAAAGGTATTACAAATTTCTTGAAGGGTTCCACCGCCATAGGCGAAATTATAGTAATCACTACCTGAAAATTTCCTGATTTCTTTGACTTTTATTCGATTCATTCGTGAATCTCCCAAAAGGATGTTCGGCCTGGGATTTCGCGAAAATTCGACAACCTTCCAGAGTGCATAGTTGATATTATAGGATACTTTCCGCTTCAGATCGATCGATATAATATTGAAGTAACCGAAATTCTCAAAAGGATCCACTACAAGAGTAAAAAGGATTATCAATATAAAGGGTATCGCGAAAATAAACGAATTTTTAAAAAACCTTATCATTTTGTTTAAAATTGAAAGTAAATAAATTCCTGAGCAGAGTTAAAAGAACCATAAAACAATATTATACCAAATAAAAGGTAATAGGCCGTCCACCTGAGCCAAACCGGCTGTAATTTAAACCAACTCGTTAATTTTCTCTGATTTTTAATAAACTGAACAATTTCTAAAATGCCGATTGAGATTATCGCGATAAAAAGTTCGTTCTGAGTAACTCCAAGCTGTCCAAATATGCTTTTTAGATAAGCAATATCGTAAAAATAAACCAAAAAGTGTCTTGTCCCTGAGAATGCACTCCGATAGATATATGCGGCATCATTTAGGCTTTCTGCCCTAAACAGAACCCATGCAGAACATACCAAGCTAAATGTTATTAGAACCTGTATTGTAGAATGAAGTTTTGGAAATCTATTCATTCCAGTCAGAATAATTATGTTACTTCTCAATTTTTGTGACCAAACCGAGCCGAGCATATAAATCCCATGCAAAAGACCCCAAATGACAAACGTCCAATTCGCACCGTGCCACAAACCGCTGAGCAAAAATACTATTATAATGTTCCAGTACCATCGCCATTTTCCAACCCGATTGCCCCCTAAGGGAATGTAAACATAATCACGAAACCAGGTAGATAATGATATATGCCATCGTCTCCAGAAATCCGGAATAGATTTTGAAAGATAAGGCTGATTGAAGTTGTTTATTAAATCATAGCCCAACACCCTTGCTGAACCAATTGCAATGTCAGAATATCCGGAAAAGTCACAATAGATTTGGTACGCAAAAAAAAAAAGTAGCAATTATTAAAGTTATTCCCTGGTATTGTTGAGGATCATCGTAAATAGGGTTGACAATTATTGCTAATCGATCTGCCACTACAACCTTCTTAAAAAATCCCCAGCCCATTAGTCTCAAGCCACTTACAACTCTATCATAATCAAACTCGTGCTTCCGGAAGAACTGAGCTAAAAGCCGAGTTGATCTCTCAATTGGACCAGCTACAAGCTGCGGGAAAAAAGATACATATAAAGCATATATACCAAAATGGTGTTCAGGCTTTTTATCACCACGATAGACATCAATTGAGTAGCTTAAAGCTTGAAAAGTGTAAAAGGAAATTCCAACAGGAAGAATAATGTTAAGCTCTGCAGCATCATATAAGATATTAAAACGACTTAGTACGGCGTGCAGCGATAAGCTAATAAAATTGAAATATTTAAATGTTCCAAGGAGACTTAAATTTAATATTAAGCTTAAAATAAGGTATTTTAACCTATCTTTTTGAACCGGCTTTTGTCCCATCTTTATGCCGGTAAAATAGGTAATTATAGTAGAAATTGCGATTAATAGAGCATACCCAGGTTTCCAGCTCATATAGAAATAGTAGCTGGCCGCAAGAAGAAAAATCCATTTTGCGCGATAAGGAAGTAAAAAATAGATTGTTACGACTACGCAAAAAAAAAGTAAAAATGTAGCTGAGTTGAATATCAAAATAAAGACTCCAGATTTGGCTTATCAATACAACATTTCTGCATAGTCAAAATATAAAAAATAAACTTTTATCAATAATTATTAGACGATTGTGAGCGTAGAGTACTAATCAATTGACCTATCTTTTGGGTCCAGGTATTTCCTTCTGCAATTTTTAAACGTTTTTCAAAAAGACCGTAGGTATCATCTCTGAATGCCTTTTCAATTAGTTGAGCGAATTGAACCTTTTTATCAGCTACATAGATAATCCGATCGTCGAATTTCCATGATTCTATGTTTGGAATTTTAGTGATAACAGTGGGCTTTCCTAAAGATAGATAGAGCATCAATTTATTAGGGGTTGTTCCCGGATTAATTTTATTTACATCATAAGGGCAAATGCAAACATTGACACTAGCAAGAGTTGAATATAAATCGGGACCTGTTTTAACACCCATGAAATTTATATTACCCTTACCCGCAAGACGTCTTTTCACCGCTCTGTTTTCCGGACCTATTAGCAAAATTTCTATTCGCCTGTTATGGGAACATTCAAGAACCCAGTCAACAGCCAACTTATTCGGCAACATGTACCCAACATAAGCAACCCTTATTTTACTCTTATTTTTATCCTCATTGGTAAAAACTTTGAAATTTTCCTTTATATCATCCGGAGCTCCTAAAGTGATAAGATGGGTATTTTGGTTAACCTTTTGGAGCTTGTTATACAAATAATCTGATGTAGCAATGCACAATTTGGAGTTGCTCACAATTATATTTTCAATATATTTGTGGTAATGATCAATTAGAAAAAAACTACGTTTAGCATTACCGACATGCTCATCGTTGCAATAATAAGTTATTCTATTTTGATAAAAATGCTTGAATAACTTTGTGGCAGTAAAATCGAAATTAATTATTTCCCAATTTTCAAAACCCTCAAAAGAAGAAAAATTTTTAATTCTACTAAACACAAAATCTTGATAAAACTCATTCAGGATAGGAAGCCGATATCTAAATCGGTGATCTACTGGCCAATGAGGTATCAATCTGATGAAATTATTACCTTGATGCACAACCTCAATCCCAGGTGTACCGGATTTGTTTCGTTCAATAAAAACTACATGATGCTGTTTGGCCAATTCAGAAGCAACTTGATGTCTGCAGCGTGGAGGTTCATCCCATGCTGTTATAGTATTTATTAAAAAATTCATAAGAATTTTTCAAAATTTTTCATTAAAAAAAGTTTAAACCCATTTTTCTAAAAATTTCTTAACGTCGTTAAAATACGTTACCCGATCTCTTAGTATTTCATCTTCCCATTCCCACCACTTTGTTTTCAAAATGCTTTGTATAATATCTTGTTCAAAACGATACCTCTTAACAACCGCTGGAGCGCCCATTGCAATAGCATAAGGCGGCACATCCTTGGTTACGACAGAATGGGCCCCTATAATGGCGCCGGTTCCAATATTAACACCGCCTGATACGTATGAACCGAATCCTATCCATACATCGTGCCCTATTCTGACGTCCTGCAGACCGACGTTAGAGTGCTCAACAATCCCATACTGGGGTTTGTAAAAAAAACCATGCGTCGAAACATTATTAATTGGGTGCCTCGCCTGATTGATACCAATATAAGACCCTATGGAGCAAAACGATCCGATTTTACTTGCGTATATTGTGCAGCCTTGTGATATATATGTATATTTTCCTATAGAATTACTATGTATTATGCAATTTTTACAGATTGTTATGCAATCCTCTATTTTCAATGTATTATTTTTATTGAAAGGCTTCAGTGTTACATTGTCTTCAATTATTATTTTAGAACCATATGCGGCATTTCGAAACGGTATATTACTTTTGGTTGCAGATCGTTTTGTGGGGTATAAGTAAAAGTTTTGGAAGAAACCAATGATTTTTTTAATTGTTTTTCTGAAAAGTATTTTTAAAATATTAACCGGCCTCATTGCCCAATATCCTTTTATCAGGTCGAATTTTTTATTGTCAATCAGCGACCAACAGCAGAGCTGGGGGTATGAGGAAGGCTCTGGAAAGGGCCGGGCTCTGCTGCTGGTCTCTGATTTGTAAATCTCGGAACGCTTAGTTATCAGTGTTGTATATACGCTCTAAATCGTCGTGGGTATCAATTTCGCGAACCATTTTATCGGTAATGTACGGCTTAAAATTAATGCCACTTTTTATTAGAAACTCGCATCCCTTTTCAAAATAATCTTGTTGCCTGCATTTTTCCAGGGCAGTTTTAAGCTTTTGAAAATATTTAGCTCTGACCAAATTTAACCCCAGAGCCTCCCCTTCGGGCTTAGAAACTTTTTTACTTAATTCGATAATAGACTCAGTCGAGTTCGTTTTGTATTTCACTTCTTCTTCCCCACAATTTTTATCTTTGTTACAAAGTATAATGTTCCCCCTGGTTTTTTGAAAGTTTTTAATGGGAAAATCATTTGGCAAAAAAACATCACCATTTATCCAAATGGTATCATCGCTTTCCTTAATGGCCTCGAAAGCCCTTAACAGCGACTTAGACGTATTTGTTTGGTGAAATTTTTCATTATAGATGTAATTAATATGTGGATATTCCTCCATTATAATTTCTTTTTTAAAACCAACTAGACAATAAATGGGGGCGTTAAGCTTTCCAAGGATTTTTAATTGCCTGTCCAATATTTTTTCTTCTTTATTGACATAATTAAGGCATTTCGGCATATTTCGTCCGAGACGCTGTCCCATCCCTGCATTGAGAATAACAATTTTCATTGGCTTGATCCTTTTTTAATGGGTGTAGTCATACCTTTCATAAAAATGTTTAAAAGAATTGTAGATTTTATCTGATTCCTCTTCACCCAAAACATTTTCCCATAGTCCGACATTCTTTATTGATATTTGGGGGTTTAAATATTTTTTCTTTTCAATATGATCTTCTACATCAACGCCACAGAATTGAAATATTTCTGGTACTACACGATCATACTCTTTGATCAATTCTTCAAATTTAAGAACTTTGTATTTTTTTTCTTTAGGATCTTTTTTAACTAGCCTTTCGTGAATTTTCATCCAGCGATTAAAAATTGCAAGTTCCCATTTTAAAAAATCTTCACTCTTTAACGGCGCGACGGGCCATTTGTTCTTTAAGGCAGTTGCATAAACATCTCTTGGCTCCCTTATAACCAGCAGAAGTTTGGATCCTTGTACCATTTTCAAAATTTTTTCAGGAAACATACATGACAAGTTTTCGTTAAAACAAAAATGCTTTGCCTTGTACTTCTTCAGACAATAATTTATTAAGGTTTTCATATATTTATAAGTTTCATTGTTAAATTCGTCCTCTGAAAATTGTTTCGCAACATAAATGTTTTTTGATATAATCTTTTTTCTTGTAAACCACTTTAATTTATTCAATTGTCTGCTAATTAAATTATCAATACCATACCATAAGCCTGCATATTTAACTTCGGTTAAATTATTAATATATCGATTTGTTTGCTTTATCAGCTCATTGTCAAGATACTTGTTGTGGCCCAAAGTTGAATACGGGCTTCTAAATCTATTGTTTATGGCTTTTACCATCTTTTTATAATTTTTAATTGCAAAGTCGGCTTGAAAAAGACTCCAGTTATCAACTATTGCATCACGTAAATTTATCAAACCGCCAGGATCTACAAATAGACGGAACTCATTTTCAAACACAAAATATGAATGCACCTCTTTCAGTAAGTCGACAACCGCACTCGAACCGGTGGCACCCAAGCCTGCAACAAAAATAATCTCTCTGTTTTCCATGCTTTTTTTATGAACCTCATTTTAAAGTTGGATTTTACTTGACGGGTATTAGTATCTTTCTATTAATCTTTGGTAAACTGCATTGTATTTTATTGCTACTTTTTCCCAACTATTATCCTGAGCATAGGCCTTTATGCGTGTATGATCCCATTTGGCTTCCATAGCTTTTTTCATTGCAGAAGTCATTTGGTCTGCGTCTCCCGGCGGCACTAAAATTCCGTAATTTTCATTTTTGACGGCTTCAGGTATTCCGCCGACATTAGTGGCAATGACGGGTTTTCCAAAGATCATTGCTTCAAATAAAACATTTGGCCATCCCTCTCGAAGGCTTGATAAACAAAAATAATCACATGCATTCATATAATTTGGTATTTCATCATGTGGCACATAGCCGGTTAAATGAACGCAAGCTTTTAAACCCAAATTTTTGACATAACGTCTTAATTTCGTTTCCAATGGTCCCCCGCCGACAACTATTAAATGCACCCGTGGGTTCTTTTTAGCGAATTTATTGAAAGCATCTACCAAAGTGAACGGATCCTTGACGTCGGATAACCTGCCGATAGTTAGATAGATCAATGAGTTTTTTGAAATTTGAAAATGCTTTCTTATATCCTTCATTGAATTTGATCTCACGAAGTTTAAGTCCACTCCATTTGGAATAACCACTATTTTTTTTTCATTGATACCGAAATTCAGAATCCTTTTTTTCAAATCGTTGCTAACACACGTGATTAAGGATGCCGATCTTAAGGCGGATTTCACGGTTCTATATAAAGATGAGCCTTCTTTGATTGAGTGAACATCGCTTCCTCTAACAGTAATAATGGTTGGCAATTTTAAATGTTCACCCAGCATAATCGTAGCTAAGCCATCCGGCAACACAGTTTGTCCATGAACAATTTTGTAGCTTTTATCTTCTTTCAAAAAAAATTGGATGCGTTTAAACAGAATCTTGGCACTAATTTCAGGGGAATAAGTTTTGGGGGGGATTGAGGCGTATTTTAAAAATTTGCCAGCAACTGGTTCGTTAAAATCCTTCAATTTAATTAATAGAGTTCGCTTCAACTGGCCATATAATTCCCTTATTTTACTTTTAATACTAGTTTGCTGCAGTATAGGCCCCATTGAGGGCGTGACGTCTACCGGTATGAACAAATATATATCTGCAAATTTCCTATATTCTTTTAGCTGATTTTTTATGAAAATACCACTGTTTGGGTTGGCCCGAGCTGGGCTTGGAAAAAGGTGGGATATCATTAAAATTTTGGGTCTACTTTTTTTTTTGTTATTCATGCATCATTCAAATTTGAAATTAAGATTTTTAATTTATCAGTCCCGCTTGTTTTTATTTTTTCCACATATTCGATTGTATAGGAAAGACTTCCTTGTAGGAGGGGGTCTAACTTATTTTTTATAAAGCTTATATCTTTTTCCGTTAGATTGTTATTTTTTACAATTTTTATTGTTATATGCGCTCTTGTATCTTGAATGATTTGAAATTGATCGATCCCTAAAAAATTATAAAAAAGGCTTGTGAACGGATGTAAGGTGAAATACCGTTCATTCTGGGTTACGACGATGTCTTGGGTTCTGCCTTTAATAGATTTTATCATTGACAAACCTCTACCACATTTGCATTTATAACCATCCAGCGATTCAGCTAGGTCTCCATTTTCGTATCGAATAAAAGGCTGAGCCCAATTGTCTAAGTCTGTAATAACTATTTTCTTAACGCCATCAGGCAATCCCTTGCCGTCGACTAATTCAAGTATTACATGTTCATCCATAACATGATAACCGCAATGTTCCTCACACTCACAAGCAGCGATTAAAGATTCGCTACCTCCATATTGATCAAAAATTTTGCAGTTAAATTGGTCTTCAATGATTTTTCGTTGAACTTCAAATAAGGTTTGAGCTGTTGTTGAAACTCCTTTCAATGTTATATCTTCAATTCCAAGCTCTCTTGCTATATTGGCTATTAAGAAAATATTTGGTGTATATCCTCTAATTATTTCCGGCTTAATGCGCTTTATAATTTTAAGGCATTCTAAATAGTCTCGTTTCCCCCAACCATGCGTATGAAATTCAGTGATACCTCTTATACATCTGTGAATTTTTTTTCGTATAATTTTATAGGCGTTTATCCTCGCAGATCTTCCCCACAATAAAACCTGTTTATGTCCCTGCTCAACATTCATCCAGCGATAATATCTGAGCATAAGCGCCTCTGAGATAATTGTAGATTTATTACCTCGCAAATGGGTTAGCGGACTCCCGGTAGATCCGCTTGTTTTTACAACCTTGGCATTATAATCAGAAAAGTTTTTGGCTATCACGCTTTTTGATTCAAACCCTTTTTTCATAGATTCTTTTTGAGTTATTTTAATTTTTTCTAAATCCTCAATTTTTCTGATGTCTTCCGGCTGTAAATTTTTTTCCTGAAACATTTCTCTATAATATGGAACGTTTTCATATGAATGCTTTATTAACTTTTTCAACTTTTCGAGTTGATAATTTTTTAACTCTTGTTGTGAGCTCCATTGTGACTTTTCGAAAAACTCCGAATATTTTTGAAATTTAGGGTTTCTCATATTCTGCAAACTTTGAAAAAGTTTTCTTCTCATGACTTTTGAAGACATATCCGAAATCGCTTTTATATTTTATTGAGTGTTTTTACTTTATGATTTCCATTTTCCTGACAGATAGATCAAACATCCTTGCCAACCAATACGCATAGAACATTATTAAAAAATTTAACGACGTGTTTACGATAGAAAATATCATTAGTAATTTGTATACTTTTAACTCTAAGTAATATCCTATAACGAAAACGAATATTCTGGATATAGTTGTTATAAGAGTATAAAAGAAAACAGATTTTTGCTTCTTTAATACGGTAAATATTTCATAGGAAGGTTGATTAATCAGTAGGGAAAATAGCCATGGTGTTAAAATCTGAGAATATTCCCCCGCCTCGATCCATTCAGCACCAAACAATAAGACAAATAAATCGGGCCCCCAAAATAAAACCGCACTAAAAGGGAATATCCCAACTGAAAAGAGAGTAATAGTAGTTTTCAAAAAAAAAAAGGAAAGTTTTTTTTTATTTGCTCTTAATGTAGCAATTTTTTGTAGAAAAACTTGACGTATAGTTTTACCAACAACTCCTATTGGAACGCTAAGCAAATTTTGTGCAAAACCAAAGGCACCAACTGCGCGATTATCATACAAGTATGCAAGCATAAATACAATCAAGTTTCTGGAAAGTATAGCTAATAGGGAAGCTGGGCACTTAAAACAGGGGAAATCTTTATATCTTTTTAAGGCATATTTAATCTCTTTTATGGTCGGAAATTTTTTTATTTTACGAAAATCATTCCTGTAGAAATACTTTCCTAAAACGGATATTACAACTAAATCTCTTGCTATAAGGCCTCCAATAAGCCCGAATACTCTATCGCCAAAGGTAGCACCACAGCCTAATCTGACAACCTCCTTTCCCGCAACACCAGAAACGCCTCCCAATGACAAAATTTTGAACTTGGCTTTTCGAGTCTGCCAAAAATTTAATGTCATTTCGATTCCATAAATTAGAGCACCAAATGGAATTAGCCAAATGTATATAGAATTTTCGTCTTTAAAAACTACATCCGAAAAAAATTTATTGAAAAAAAAGAGCAGAACCATAGATCCGAAAAATATGCAAAGACAGATAAAATTTCCTGATAGAAATATAGTCCAAGCTTCACGGTCTTCCTTCGGTAGAACGATAGCCTGCTCATAGCAGCCACAACTGACCGTTCCGATTACCATCACCAATGTTCCATATATGGTCATTGTACCAAATGATTCAGGGCTATATAATCTCGCTAATACCGGAATTACAAGGAACCCGATGATCCTCGCGCCTATCGTGCCGGTCATTAAAATAGCGACATTATTTAAAAAATTATTGCCCCTAAGTTTTATACTGAGTATTTTATGCAAATATTTCTATCCTGGGTAATCGATAGACGTCAGTATCAAAAATATCTTACCCTTTGCTTTTTATCTTTTTTTTATCATTAACTATTTTGGCCCTATGCCAGTCAGCCAGTGCCATACCGTATAAAATGAAGAAGATAGAATTGCCACGATATGGGTAAAATCGATGTCCGACAAGCCCCATGATTAGCATTGCAATCACCACATAGAAAAAAGGCCCTTTGATCCTAATAAATTTAAATAAAAAACTTACCATTAAAACTATCACAATTATTAAACCCAAGATACCATTATCTAATAGTACACCTAAATATGCGTTATGGGTAGACCCGCTAGCCTCGCCAATCACTCTTGAGCCGATGCCCGTACCAAAAATAGGATTTTCTCCAATTTGCCTCATCGCAGGTTTCCAAATGCCAGTTAACCTTCCAGCCAGCATGTTATCTAAATTACTTTGTGTATCAGAATATCCAGCTTTATTTTTGCCAAATTGAAGTCTGTTTTTTATTTGGGTATGCAATTGCTGCCAAATTAGCAACATCAGCATTGCAAGAGCAATTCTCATACTCCATTTTAATTTGGGGAATAGAAGGATTATGACGGCGGCAATGGCATACCATGCCATTCGACTAAACGTAAATACAATGCCCATCAAGGAAAAACCGATAGAAACAGGTTGCAGAATTTTAGATTTGTGATCTGTCATTAAA
>JAHEJC010000528.1 GCA_024639065.1 Lewinellaceae bacterium
TCCGGTTTTTTCTTCAAGGTATCGTTGGGTCCAAAATTTACTGTTTTTCATCTGGTATTTAATAAAAAAAAAGAGCCGATGTTGACCAGCTCTTTTAAATGATTCAATTTTTTTACTTTTCTATTCACTCACTTGGTTTACAGGAGGTACTTCCTCACTACTTTGTTGTGTTTTCGTGGCTAAAGGATTTACAGCTCCATTGATCGCCTCACCATGTCCGTTTATGGGTTGTTGTTTACCCAGATAAGCAGGTAAGTTCATTCCTGCCATATCAAACAGGTCATGCATCGGAGGAACTGATTTATACAAGCCAGAAAGAAATTTAGCTGTCGAATTAGCATCACCTTCTTGGTTTCCATTTTCCCAAACTGTCACCTTATCAATCTTAATATTTTTTATAGCTTCTACCTGGGTTTTAACCAGATCTTCCAACTTATCAGCGATCATCATTAAAACAGCTTCCCTGGTTTCTCCATTAGCAGCATCAACTACTTTTTGGAATCCTTCAGCTTGTTTTCTCAATACTTCATAAAGTCCTTTGGCCTCAGCTTCTTTCTGTAAGAAGATTGCATCAGCTTGCCCTCGGGCTAATGCTCTGATTTGTTCTGCTTCGGCTTCGGCATCAATGATTTGCTTTTGTTTGGCTATCTCCGCATTCACAATCACGTCCGCTTGTCTGGTTGCCAATTCTTTTTTGGCTCTGGCTTCCTCAGCTTCTTTTTCTGCCAGGTAAGACTCCTGAAGTGCGTTAGCCGCTTGAATCTTTTCTGATGCCATAGCTAATTTTAAAGCTTCAGCTTCTCGTTGTCTTCTTTCAGCATTAGAATTGGCAATTAAAATAGCAGATTCATTTTCTCCATCAATAGCTTTGGCGTGGGCTTCTGCTTCACCTACCTTAGCCGAAGCATCCGCAGCTGATACCTGTATTCTTTGATCTTGCATCGCTTGTGCTTCTCCAATTGCTCCATCTCTATTTTTTTGTGCTACACTTTTCTTGGCATCATTAATCGCCTTGGCAGCAGCTTCCTTACCTAAAGCTTCAATATAACCGGATTCATCCTGGATATCTGTTAAGTTTACATTGATAAGAGTAAGACCTATCTTACGTAACTCAGCACCTACATTCGAAGCCACATTGGTTAAGAATTTATCTCGATCTGAATTGATTTCCTCTATATCCATGGTGGCCACTACCAGCCTTAACTGACCGACAATAATATCCTTTGCAATATCTCTGATTTGTTCAGTAGTTTTACCCAATAATCTCTCAGCGGCATTGGTCATTATACCTGTATCATTAGATACCGCCACTGTAAACCTGGATGGGACATTAACGCGGATATTTTGCTTACTCAAAGCACCTTGCAGATCAACATCGATGGAAATCGGTGAGAGATCTAAATATTCATATCCTTGTATTACCGGCCATACAAATGCGGCCCCGCCGGCTAAGCACTTAGCGGATCCTGCACCGGTCTTACCATAGATTACTAAAATCTTATCAGATGGACATCGTTTATAACGAGCAACGATAAAAATTAAAATTGAAAGGATGAATAATACGGATAAACCTAGAATGATTAAACCTGTCATAAGTCAAAAATTTTATGGGTGAAGAGATGCCATTGCCTCTTTGATTGATAGACTACCCGATCTGAATACTCTCTACCAATACCGTGTTTTTATTAATAATTTCTACTACTTTAATTTTACTACCTGTGGGGATTTCCTTTCCATTGGTCACTGCATCTACTTCTTTTAGCGATCCCTGAATGTTAACATGGATTTTACCTCTTCCTGAATTACTTTCCGGAATAGTTAAGTACACTTCTCCAGCCTCATCAATTGCGTTTTGAATATGGATGTTTCCTTCTTCTTCCAACTTGGTCATCAAGTACATTAGATAAGCAACTGTTACCATAGCCACCAGTCCACCTAATGTGGCCAAAATCACCGCGATCCATACTTGTTCTGATTTCCCTAGAACAAATATTCCGATCCAACCGAAAAAAGAGAAAAATGCAATTACACTTCTCAAAGAGAATATTTGAAAACTATGGTCCAAATCCACATCAGCTTCCAGCGTATCTCCACCGATCTCAATATCTGAATCATAGTCCAGACCAATAAGACTCATAATAAATTGGATGATAAACAGGATCGTAAAGACCAACGCGATACCCCAAAAAACCTGATGAACCGTTGTAAGTTCATCCCACCACTGGGTTATGAGTAATTGGGTTAACATGATTACTTTATTTATTAATACTTTAGCTCTATAAATGTAATAAATATTCAGGTTGGAAATGATATTCTATCGACCAATGGAAATATAAATTCGGCTAATGAAATAGTAAACCTCTATATTGAAATTATCAAAATTGCCTAAAAAGACCTACCTTTGCCATCCTCACCTTAATCAATAGTAAAGAATCTTTTTTATTCAAATATTTTAATATTTCTTCTTAATTGAATTGTCGATGATAAACATAATTCTATTTGGCCCTCCAGGATCTGGGAAAGGTACCCAGGCACAGAAAATGGTTGAAAAGTATGGGCTTTTGCATATTTCAACCGGAGATTTATTTCGCTATGAAATGGGTAATAACACGCCTTTAGGAATAAAGGCAAAACAGTATATTTCTAAAGGAGAGCTAGTGCCTGATGAAGTAACCATAGGAATGCTGAAGAATAAAGTTGACGCTAATCCAATGGTCAACGGTTATATTTTTGATGGTTTTCCACGTACAGAAACACAAGCTATCGCGCTGGACGAATTTCTAAAATTAAAAGGTACTTCAATTACTTCATTATTAGCCTTGGAAGTTGATGATGAAGAAATTGTTAAACGAATCCTCAATAGGGGTGAGACTTCAGGTAGAACTGATGACCGGGACGAATCAATTATACGAAACAGAATAGAAGTGTATAGTCAAGAGACCGCCCCGATATTTGACTATTATGCATTGAAGGATAAGTCTATTAAGATTGCAGGAATTGGTGGAATCGATGAAATATTCGAAAGGATTTCCACAATTCTGGATACCTTTGTGTCCGCTTGATAAGAGGACATGGCTACGCAAAATTTTGTTGATTATGTAAAAATATTTTGTAAATCTGGTGACGGAGGAGCAGGATCAGCCCACCTACACCGGGCTAAATATATTCCCAAAGGGGGCCCTGATGGCGGTGATGGGGGAAGAGGTGGCCATATTATATTGAGAGGTAATGCACAGCTTTGGACCTTGCTGCATTTGAAATACAGAAAACATGTAAAAGCTGGCAATGGTGATCACGGAGGTGTCAATCAACGAACCGGAAAAGATGGAGAAGACATTATTTTGGATGTACCTTTGGGAACTATTGTGAGGGATACAGACTCTGAAGAAATTTTAGCTGAAGTTACTGAAGATGAACAAGAAATAATTATACTCGCCGGGGGTATGGGGGGATTAGGTAATACTCATTTTAAATCAGCTACTCGTCAAACGCCTCGATACGCTCAACCTGGAAAAGAAGGTTTGGACCAAGCTGTTACCTTGGAATTGAAATTATTAGCGGATGTTGGATTAGTGGGCTTTCCCAATGCAGGAAAATCTACTTTGCTGGCAGCTATGAGTGCTGCTAAGCCGAAAATTGCTTCCTATCCTTTTACCACGCTGGTTCCCAATTTGGGAGTGGTTCCATACCGTGGGAACAGGAGTTTTGTAATGGCCGATATCCCAGGAATTATTCAACATGCACATGAAGGGAAAGGACTGGGTATTCGATTTTTGAGGCATATCGAGCGCAACGCCGTATTGCTGTTTATCATAAGTTGTGAAGAGGATGACATCGGAGTAGCCTATCA
>JAHEJC010000138.1 GCA_024639065.1 Lewinellaceae bacterium
TTCCTGTCAATATTCTTAGCTATCTGCTTCCAGATAACCGTTGTACGTATCCTTAAAAAAACCCTCCTAAAAGGGCTATTTAAAACTTTATGTATTCCCGCTTAATCCTCAAAGACTTACCTCTGTTTTTTAAAGCGGATTGCAAAGATAACTACTTTAATTATTCTAACAAGTATTTTTAAATAAATAATTAAAATAATTTGTTGCTCTATGCATTCAAAACCTTTGTCCTGATAAATAGCTATCTTTTCAATAGCTATATAAACAACATGTTAGTTACTTTTCTGATCTTTTTCTTCAGCTTCTCCACTGTCCTTGTCACCCTCACTTTCCTTGCTTTCAGTAGCATCACCTTGCTGTGCTGTTTCTTCTATGCTTGCTTCTTTAACTTCAGCTTCTCCCGCTTCTACTTCCTCGGCTTCAACCTCTTCCGCTTTTGCTCCAGACACTGTTTCTTTCTCAACAGGTACTTCTGATTTCTGGGCCTTTTTAGCTAATTTAGCCTCTTTCGCTTTAGTCGCTTCTGCTTTCTCATCTTGTAATTGCTCTTTAATCTGAGATAAAACATCAAGCTCTCCAAGCGTAGTAACCTCCATTTTTGATTGCTGGTTTTTAACACCAGATGGTTTACGCTTACCTCTAGGTTTGGATTGTTTTACCGTTTCAGAAGCTTCTTTACGAATATCATCCAAATATCTCAAATGGGATACCAGAATTCGCTTATCGTCCCGGTTGAATTCGATTACTTTTACCGTCAAAGCTTCATCCACTTCCGCTAATACTCCATCCTCTTTCTTAATATGTTTGATCGGTGCAAAAGCTTCCAACCCATAAGGCATTAATACAATAGCACCCCGGTCCTCTTTCTTAATAATAGTCCCTTCATGATATGAACCCACTGGAAATACTTTTTCAAAAACATCCCAAGGATTCTCTTCAATTTGCTTATGACCTAATGCCAGTTTTCTACTTTCCTTGTCGATTTCTAATATTACGATATCTATGTTCTCGCCTACTTTTGTGAATTCTGAAGGGTGGCTATACCTTTTGGTCCATGATAGGTCAGAAATATGGACCATTCCGCCAATACCTTCCTCCAACTCCACAAATACTCCGTACGGTGTCAAGTTTTTGACTTCACCTGAGTGTTTGCTACCAATTGGAAATTTATCTTCTAATTTGTTCCAAGGATCTTCTGTTAATTGCTTTAAACTCAACGACATTTTTCGTTCTTCTCGATCAATTGTAACAACCTTGGCTTCGTATTCTTGACCTAAATCAAAAAATTCCCTGGCATTAATGGGTTGATTGCTCCAGTTCACTTCGGAGACATGAATCAGTCCTTCAACACCTGGCGTGATTTCTAAAAATGCCCCGTAATCTTCAATGTTTACAATTTTCCCTTTCACTACACTTTCTTCGGAAATTGTTTCAGCCAGTACATCCCATGGGTGAGGTTGAAGTTGTTTTAATCCTAGGGAAATTCTTTTCTTGTTTTCATCAAAATCGAGAACAGCAACATTTATTTTCTCGTTCAAGGTTAATACTTCGGATGGGTGATTAATTCTACCCCAAGATATATCGGTAATATATAATAGTCCATCTACGCCACCAAGATCCATAAATGCACCAAAATCCGTAATGTTTTTAACAATACCTTCGAGTACTTGACCTTTTTCCAGGCCAGATATAATAGCCTCACGCTGTTCTGCCAGATCACTTTCTATTAAAGCTTTGTGGGAAACGACTGCATTTTTAATAGCTTCATTGATCTTAACTACCTTAAATTCCATCGTCTTACCGACATATGAATCGTAATCAATAATCGGCTTGATGTCGATTTGAGAGCCTGGTAGAAAAGTCTCCAATCCTCCTGCATCTACTATTAAGCCACCTTTGGTCTTACTTATCACAGTACCGTTAATAATTGTCCCATTCTGATAAGAATCAACTAAATTTTCCCAAGCTCTTAATAGTTTCGCTTTTCTTCTTGATAAAACCAGCTGTCCTCGTTCATCTTCTTGAAGTTCAATATAAACTTCAACTAGATCACCTTCTTTTAAGTCAGGAGTATCTCTAAATTCAGAAAGTGGTATTAATCCATCCGACTTATAATTTATGTCTAATACGACATCGCCGTTATAAATAGATGAGATTTTTCCTGATACGATTTCATTCTCAACAATTGAGTTAAGTGAAGATTCGTAATCATTCAAGTATTTTTCCTTTTCGGCTTCGGTATAAAACTGAGTGTTTCTACTTCCGGAAGACCAATCAAAATCATCATGGGCGCTGCCCAATTCTTCTTCTTCTTCGACAATCTCTACTCCAAGAGGAGCATAATTTTCTTCAGTTTTAGACTGATCTTCAGGTTGTTTTTCGGATTCGGGTTGTGATAGATCCTTCTCGTCAAGCATTAAAGAATCTGTTTTTTAAAGGTTAAGAAATAATTTTAGCGCGGCAAAGGTACAATAATTTTTAAAGTTTAGAAGGGAATCCTCAAAAATCGCCCTATTAAGAATCCATGAGGCTAAACTGAATATTTGGCACCGAGTACACTATTTTACTATTTGAAAAAATGATGGTGATTGATACATTTTCAACGATTTGAAATAAATGGTGATACCTAATTAACCTAACTGAGGGAAGGCCCTATTTAATTGGCTATAGCAATATTAGAGAATCAAGGGTTATGAAGATATGATCCCCGGACATGCATCAAAGTGGTTTACTTTCAATGTCCATTTTCAATGGTTTATTTATGGCAGATCTGATTATTTTGATAAAACCGACTTTATAATTTAACACTTCCGTGTTATCTTACACTACAGTTGGATAAGTAATATTCGTACATTAAATGAAGAGGCGATTAATCACTTAATAAAAATTTTCTGATATAAACGATGGCTTTGCAATTTCTCAACCTAAAATCAACATAAGGCGCAATTAATTTTGCATATTTAATACAAATAAAAAAATGTAAATATGGCAGATGAAAGACCATGGTTAAAAAATTACCCTATTGGGATTCCAGCCAATATTGATGATGAGGCTTATCCAACCCTGATATCAATGTTTGAGGAGGCCTTTTCCAAATACAAAAAAGTCAAAGCATTCGCATGTATGGGAAAAGATATAACCTATGATCAGTTAGATAAATCATCTAAAAACTTTGCAGCTTATTTACACTCAAGGGGTTTAGGTCCAGGTGATAAAATTGCCTTAATGATGCCAAATCTTCTTCAGTACCCAATTGCCCTCTTTGGTGCCTTGCGTGCAGGTTTGATTGTAGTTAATACGAATCCATTGTATACATCAAGGGAAATGCATCACCAGTTTGTAGATTCTGGTGTCAAAGCAATTGTCATTGCTGAAAACTTTGCCCATAAACTAGAAGAAATATTAAAAGATACCGAGATAAAAACCTCTATTGTCACCAGCATTGGTGAATTGTTAGGGGCTTTCAAAGGGCGCATGGTTGATTTTGTTGTCAAGCGGGTAAAACGCATGGTACCAAAATATGAGATCCCCAATGCGGTTAACTTTTCAGAGGCCCTGAAACAAGGAAAAAAATTTTCGATTAACACCTTCGAAAGTAGGCCGGATGACGTAATTCTTCTACAATACACCGGGGGGACGACTGGGGTGGCGAAAGGAGCCATGCTCACTAACAAAAATTTGATCTCAAACATGCTTCAGATCAGATCATTGATGATGCCTTATTTAAAGGAAAAAGAAGAAGTGGTCCTCTCCCCTCTCCCAATGTATCACATTTTTGCATTTACCGTCAATTGTTTAGCATTACTAAGCGTAGGGGCATATACGGTTTTAATTACGAATCCCAGGGACCTGGATGGCCTGATTAAGGAGATGAAAAAATATCCCATTACACTCATGACAGGTGTCAATACCCTGTTTAATGCATTATTAAATCACCCCGATTTTAAAGAAATTGATTTAAGTGCGCTTAAAATGACTGTAGGTGGTGGTATGGCCGTTCAGGAAGCTGTAGCGTTAAAATGGAAAGAAGTTACCGGATGTCATTTATCGGAAGGTTATGGAATGACGGAGGCCAGTCCAGTCGTCAGTTGCAATCCATTTGACGGTTCTGGACAACTGGGAACTATAGGCCTCCCTGTACCTTCCACTGATTTGCGTATTCTCAGTGAATCCGGAGAAGTGATGGGTGTGAATGAAGTCGGTGAAATTCAGGTAAGAGGACCCCAGGTGATGAAAGGATATTACAATCGGCCGGATGAAACGGCCAAAGTACTCAAAGACGGTTGGCTCAGTACCGGAGATATTGGTATCATGAAAGAAGATGGGTTCTTTAAAATTGTTGATCGGAAAAAAGATATGATCCTGGTGTCCGGATTTAATGTATATCCTAATGAAATAGAAGATGAAGTGGTGAAACATCCAAAAGTTCTCGAAGCCGCAGCAATAGGTGTGGAAGATGAAAAATCTGGGGAAGTGGTAAAACTTTTTGTTGTGAAAAAAGATGACTCCCTTACTGAAGATGAATTAAAAGCTTACTGCAAAAAAGTATTGACGGGTTATAAAGTACCAAAGCAAATCGTATTCAAAGATGAATTGCCAAAATCAAATGTCGGTAAAATATTGAGGAGAATGCTGAGGGATGAAAAATAATTTATCGGAAATTTAGCCCTTATCGTATCACCCAGTCATAATATTTTTGAATATAAGGCCATTCCGGTATTAGCCTGTGCTACTTGACCCTGTTTATTTTTTTTGAAAAATAACCAAGCATCTTATTCTCAATATTATTTTGATTGAAACCATTTCATCCAGATTTACAAGTAATTTACATGTATATGATGATCTGGACATAACCAGTTTTAAAAGCGAATTTCCATGAGTCCACCTAAATCAAGCCTTGACATTTGTTCGAATTTTGACCTACTTATCTTCATTTTGCCTTAGGAAAGTACACCCTCATTCATACACATTCACGCATCTCTCAGCGTAGCGGTCTGACTTCTCTATTTCATACTCACCTTCACTTTCTTTTGATCTCCTTTTTTCAGGTATTCGATCATTATGGATAACTCATCTAATAATTTATCATCGTTACCACCAAATCCAACAGACTTAAACCGAATTTTTTGATCTTTTCCGATAATGAATTTAGTTGGTATTCCTTCCACTTTATAATCCGCTACCACTTTGTTTTCGTTGTCCATAAGCACATTAAATGTATATTCATGTTCCGCAATAAAATCTTTAACAATTTTTTCTTTATCTTCTTCGCTTTGCCAGGTGTCAACGAACAGGAATTCAACTTCAGGGTCATCCTGATATTTATTCACTGCTTTTTGCATACCCGGAAATGATTTAATGCAAGGCCCGCACCAGGTGGCCCAAAAATCAAGCACCACAACTTTGCCTTTAAGGCTTTCTGAAGAAACAGTTTGTCCATCTAAATTGACCAATGTAAAATTCGGAGACTCCATGTCCAGGATGTCTTTTATAATTTCTTCCTCCAGTTTTTCTTTGCCTTTACTTTCAAGATCAGCCATAAAACGAGCATACAGGTCTGCTTTCGTGTAGTGATCCATGAAAATCCTTTGGAATTGTTCTTTCATTTTTGCCGAAGCGTGTCCTTCCTCAATGAATCCTTCCAAGAGCTGACCTGTGGCTTTTGGGCCCTTTACTTCCTCATAATAGATCGAATAAACCTCATTCAAACTTGCGTCTTCAAACTTTCTCAGCTCACACGCCTTTTGCTGATGTGTTAGTGCATCTTCATGGTTCCCGGCTTTATATGACAATAAAGCGTAAGTATCTGCAAAGGAACTATGGCTATACCCTAAATTTCTTTCCCATTGCTTGACCGTAAAGTATTTCGGTTTGTTTTCCAAATTCGACCGATGGATATCTAGGTTTTTGAGTGATTTTTTGGAATACTTCAGCCCTTTTTCAACATCAATTGCCTCCTCTTCAAGTCCCTCACCAGACAACTTCCAAGCGACTGAGTTGAATGCGCTAGCCAATGAAAGATTGTCTTCAATTTTGGCCATGTAATGTTCAAACTTTTCCCAGTCGCCTTCAGTCGCAAAATGCGTGGCTAAATTAGAAGCCATATAATTCAATGAAGATTTATAGTTCTCAGGTAAAGATTCTGAATTAATATTACCATATAGGTTAACTTTTTCATTTATGTCTTTGCTATCAAAAAATTGATTTATTAATTCAGCCTGTACAAATTCGCCATTCGGATATTTTTTGCGAATCTTGTTAGCAATCTTTTCGGCCATTTCCTTATCATCCAACAAATCATAACATTGTTTCAAACTGGCCATATATTCGGCAGACCCTCTACTTTTCTTTTTTAAAGTTGGGATAAAGGCTTCCGCTAATGTCTTTGCTCTTTCCTTATCGACTCTAGATAGCAAGCTCAAATAGGTCTCCTGTTGTTTTCTATCAAGAGGGCCAAATTTATCTATTTCTCTTTCGATAAGAACGATGGATTTTTCCTGATCACGATCGATACCTACAATTCTGGAGTAATTATTTTTTAGCATAGCTTTCTGATAGTAGGCCCCTGCCAAGGGTTCTTG
Organism: Lewinellaceae bacterium; assembly: GCA_024639065.1. Classification (GTDB taxonomy): domain Bacteria; phylum Bacteroidota; class Bacteroidia; order Chitinophagales; family Saprospiraceae; genus JAHEJC01. The sequence goes on from JAHEJC010000138.1 coordinate 6,582, forward strand.
GCCATCGCACATGAGTTTTTGATATCCTCTCCCTTCTCTGTTATCAAGCACTTTCTCATCGCGAGCATCCCTCAAAATGACTGAAACTAATTTGGTAGTTTTATCGGTCGTAAAGGTGGCCATTAATTGATTATCTGATTGTTGATAGGCAATTTCATGAACTGCTGGATACCCCTCATCAAAACTGTAGAGTAAAAAATCTATGTCTTCGACGCCATACAATGGTGAATTTATAAGATCGTAGGTCATGGTAATCGTTTCACCTGGTACAGGATATTTGGGCTCAAAATTTAGTTGACTTAATCCAATTTGATAACAGAAAAAAAGCATCATAAAACAGGAGAGAAAATATTTCATAATTGATTTTTTTAAAATTGACTAAAGGTTGATGGATGGTAGATGGATTGAATAATGACTAAATTACAAAAAAAGCCATTAGTTTGAAGACCAATGGCTTTTCCGATTGTTTTTTTGTTGGTTATTTTTTCAATAAATCTCGAATCTCCGCAAGTAAATCTTCTTGGGAAGGTCCTGCAGGAGCTGCTACTTCCTCTTCCTGTTTTTTCTTTGCTTTATTGATTCCCTTTATGACCAGGAATAAAGCAAATGAAACAATCAAAAAAGCGATCAATGCATTGATAAAACTTCCGTAAGCTAATGCTACACCACCTGCTTCTCGCACCGCATCCAATGATTGCATGTTCACTTCTGCTACATTAGCTGGCTCTTTTAACACCGCAAAAAGGTTTGTGAAGTCTGGGGCTCCAAATAAAGATGACACAACTGGCATCAAGAGATCATTAACCAATGAGGTAATTACGGTACCGAATGCAGCACCTAAAATAAATCCAACGGCAAGATCTACCATGTTGCCTTTCATGGCAAACTCTTTGAATTCCTTAAGCATAGAATTTCGTTTATCTAGTTAAAAAATAAAACTAAATATAATCTTTATTCATATATTAAAAAAGTTCCTAGGCCTATGCCTAAACTAGGCGCTTAATTCTTCCCGTATTTTGTTTAGTGCAGAACCGGCTCTGACCCAATCGATTTGAGCTTCATTATACGTATGTTCTACCTCAAATTCGTCCGTGGTGCCATCTGCATGATTAAGCCTCACCGTTAAATTTTTACCGGCAACAAAATTATCAAAATCGACAATGTCTATGGAATCGTCCTGACGCACTAAATCATAATCTGAAGGATTCACGAAAGTCAAAGCCAACATACCTTGCTTTTTTAAATTAGTCTGGTGAATACGGGCAAAGGACTTTACAATGACTGCATTAACCCCAAGATATCTGGGCTCCATGGCAGCGTGTTCCCTGGACGAACCTTCACCGAGATTCTCCTCACCAAATACTACGGTCCCAATACCTAATGATTGATAATGGCGAGCTGAGTCCGGTACCGCCATATACTCTCCTTTTTCCACATTGAAAACATGATTAGCCTCCTCATTGAAATAGTTAATCGCTCCGATATAACAGTTATTGGAAATATTCTCCAAATGTCCCCGATACTTCAACCAGGGTCCTGCCATTGATATATGATCAGTAGTGCACTTTCCTTTGGCTTTGATAAGCACACGCATACCCTGTACATGTTCTGTTTTTATAGGCTTGAAGGGTGTAAGTAGCTGAAGTCGGTTGGATGTAGGATCAACTTTTACCTCCACTTGTGATCCATCTTCTACGGGTGCAATAAAACCAGCATCCTCTACATCAAATCCTTTTGGCGGTAATTCGACGCCTTGTGGCGGATCTAATTTTACATACTCTCCGTCTGCATTTACTAAAGCATCGGTCAATGGATTAAATTTCATATTGCCGGATATGGCCATCGCAGTAACAATTTCAGGAGAAGCAACAAATGAATGAGTTGCGGCATTTCCATCATTTCTTTTAGAGAAGTTGCGGTTAAATGAGGTAATAATACTATTCTTCCTATTGGGATCATCAATGTGACGTGCCCATTGTCCAATACAAGGTCCGCAAGCATTTGCCAATACCACTCCTCCTATGGCTTCAAATACATCCAGTATACCATCCCGTTCTACTGTATATCGAATTTGTTCAGATCCAGGAGTAACTGTGAATTCAGATTTGACTTTCAATTTTTTATCTTTTGCTTGTTGAGCCAGGGATGCTGCTCTGGTAAGATCCTCATACGACGAGTTTGTACAACTGCCAATCAAACCAACTTCCAATTCCGGTGGATAATTATTGGCTTCCACGGCTTCGGCAAATTTAGAAATGGGCCACGCTAGATCCGGCGTATAAGGACCATTGATATGCGGTTCTAAAGTAGACAGATCGATCTCGATTACTTGATCAAAGTATTCTGTTGGATGCTCATAACAAGCAGGGTCTGCGGTTAAATGTTCTGCATAAAGGTCAGCTAAATCAGCAATTTCAGATCGATCTGTTGCCCGTAGATAACGAGCCATCGATTCGTCATATCCGAAAGTAGAGGTAGTAGCTCCTATCTCAGCACCCATATTACAGATAGTTCCTTTTCCTGTACAAGACAGCGACTTAGCTCCTGAACCAAAATATTCTACAATTGCTCCGGTTCCTCCTTTCACGGTGAGGATTCCTGCAACTTTTAAAATTACATCCTTTGAAGAAGTCCAACCACCTAATTGTCCGGTAAGTTTCACTCCAATCAATTTAGGCATTTTAAGTTCCCATGGCATCCCAGCCATCACATCGACTGCGTCTGCTCCACCAATTCCAATTGCGATCATACCTAATCCACCAGCATTGACGGTATGGCTATCTGTACCAATCATCATCCCACCTGGAAATGCATAATTTTCCAATACGATTTGATGAATGATTCCTGCGCCAGGTTTCCAAAATCCAATCCCATACTTGTTGGAAACATCTGCTAAAAAATCAAATACTTCCGAGCTCGTATTTAAGGCATTTTTCAAATCTTGTTCAGCTCCTACTTCAGCTTGTATCAAATGATCACAGTGAACTGTAGAAGGCACCGCCACCTTGGATTTACCAGCCATCATAAATTGAAGTAAGGCCATTTGCGCAGTAGCATCTTGCATAGCAACTCGATCGGGAGCAAAAAATACATAATCGCCACCTCGCTGGTAGTCGGCCATTGGAGAATCGTTATGTAAATGAGAAAAAAGAATTTTTTCGGTCAATGTAAGTGGTCTATTCACCAGCGCTTTCGCTTTAATAATTTTTTCCTCTAGGTTTTCATAGACCTGTTTAATCATATCTACATCAAAGGCCATATCAATAATTTTTGAAGTGATCAAATAAATAATGTCAGATAATAAGTGTTAAAACTGAGGTGTTGCCCAATACTATTAAATTACCTCAAAAAGTGAACTTATTATTCAATAAATAGTAAGGTTGCAAAAGTAAGGTTTTTTAGATTATTTTTTGCCGGGGAAATCTTGTCGGTTTTCCACAGCCAGCCGTTCCATTAATCTGGCTGAAATGTTAATAAAATCCATATCTGTAATTACGCCTACCAACTCCCCTTTAAGAATAACCGGTAAACCACCGATTCTGTTTTCTCTCATTTTTTGCATAGCCAGCATAATACTGTCATTTGGGCCGATTGTCACCGGATCAGCTACCATAATATCTTTCACCGATTTAACTTCTTTGGAAAGATCTGGTTTTTGAGCAAAATACCGGATCAACAATCTTGAGTTCAAGATACCCACTAGTTTTCCATGATGATCTTCTACCGGTAGAAAGCTGATTGATCGCCAATCCATCAAATCAGCAGCTAACTGGATTATATCATCTTTCTGGATAGTAAATAGATCGGTGGACATACAATCAGAAACGATGAGCTCACTCGGATCGTAAAACTGCATATCATTCAATGAGGCAAGTGGCCATTGTGCTACATTATGCCCTTTTTTTACATTTTCTATCATCGAACAAGTAACCGCACTAAGTGCTTCATTCTTATTGGTTTGTTCTAATAACTTGGTATAAGAACGCAAGGTCCATCTTGCTCCATTGATATGATTTTTTGCTCGTTCTTCGATAATTCCAAGATACTTATCAATATCACTCGTATCTACTTTGTGTGATTCCAACCCTTCGCGAGCTATAGGCAATAGTTCCTTCAATATAAGGTCGGTTGCAGAAATTTTTCGCTCCTTAAACCAATTGAATTGAGTGTCGATACCAAATTTTGCAGCTTTATCAAAATTGTCCCGAACATCTGCAAATGTAAGTAGCTTACTAATATCGTCTATTTGGCTACTCATTCCTTGCATGATCCCTAACCAAAATACAGCATTAGCTGTCTCGTCCTGTACAGTTGGCCCAGAAGCAAATACTCGATTCTCTATTCTCAAGTGGGGCTTACCATTATCACTAATTCCATAGCAAGGACGGTTCCACCGATATACTGTTGAATTATGAACCTGTAGTGACTTAAGTTTAGGTACTTCATTGTTTTTAATTTTCTCAATAGCATCTTCTGTTACTTCCCCTGCTAAAAGCACTCTATAACGGGCGATATCATCCCGATAAATATCTAGAATTGATTCATGGATCCAATCATTTCCGAATTGAACTCTTGGACTTCTTTCACGCATATGAGTTCTTGAAGCTCTGGTATCAATTGATTGTTGAAACATGGCAATTCTTGATTCGTGCCATAATCGTTTCCCAAAAACTAAAGGACTATTGGCTGCAATCGCCATAACCGGGCCAGTAATAGCTTGAGCAAAATTATACATTTGAACAAACTGATTTGGATTGACCTGAAGGTGTACTTGAAAACTAGTATTACAGGCCTCGACCATTGGAGAGTCATGTTTAATAATTAATTCATCAATACCTTCTAGCCGAACTTCAAATTCATTATTGTTGAGCTGACTTTCCAGTGCTTCCATTAGTGCTTTGTATCGAGTGAGTGGTGTCAAATTATGCATCTCCAGATCATGCTTCATCAAGGTAGGCAAGATTCCTGTAAGTGCTATTGCCGCCCCCCGTTTGGATAAAGCTTGTTCTATTATGGCTAGCCGCTCCTTATTTTCTTTTTCCAATTGAGAAAAACAATTTCCAGTCAGCTCAAGTGGAGAAAGATTTATCTCTAAGTTGAATTTAGCGAGCTCTGAGCAAAGCCAGTTGTGGTTTTTTAATTCTTCTAGAATATCTGTTGCAATGGGAAAAGGTTTAAAATTTTCTAAATCCACAATTACCATCTCTTGTTCAGCGCCAATTCTGGTTATACCTGATTCAAACCAGTCGTGTTCAAGCATATATTCCATCGCCTGTACATCTTCTAATAGCGATTTCATAAAATGCTTTCTTTTTTCTTCGTCCTGCAGTAAGGTTACATTTTGTTCTCCCATTGATCGAAATTGGTTTATAAGTCTAAAATTGATCTAGGGAAAGATAAAATTTTTTTGTTGTTTTTGAGTTATATAAATTAGATTAAAATGAAAAGATATAGTCCCTTTATCATCATCTTACTTGGACTACTAGTAGGACTCCAAGGATGCCAACGCGAAATCGTCAAGCCATTATTTGAAGTAGAAAGTGTTGCAACCCTTACAATTGACGCTGGACTAAATACTATAGAAACACACCATTATAAAATAGAGGACATAGCCAGTACCCTGCTGGCTCAACTCAAAACCCGAAATCTTTCCATGGATGATATCCAGGTAATCAAGCCACAAGTAGTGGTTTTTACATCCCTCGACAATGAGACTCACTTCAGCTTTATCCAGGCGGTCACTGTAGATATCTATACCCGAAAAAATCCTATTGAAGCCGAAATAGCTTTCCAAGAATTCATTCCCCTCAATACCAAATCAGAGCTTACGCTATTCCCTTCATTATTAAATATCAAGGAATATTTGTCAGAAGAGTTATTCAGCATTGATATTGGACTTAGAGTAAGATCATTCCTAAATCGAAATGTAGATGTTAGGATCGATATAATCTTTCAAGTTGAAGAATAGGAAACCGGTTGGACCGTTGAACGGTTTGACAGTTGAACCGTTGTACTGCAACAGAATATTTATTTATTTTTGAAAATCACTTTTTGTTGTCCAAACCCCTTGTCTGACCATACATGAGCCATGTACATGCCTCCCGGACCATCAAAATTTATTTTTGCCTGATTACCGGCTATTTCTTGACGAATTGATACCTGTTGTCCTTGCATATTGAACAAGTCCACCGAGACTATAGACTGATCTTTAGGAAGAATTAGGTTTATTAAATCACTAGAAGGATTTGGATAGATTTTAATATTTTGGATGGGTTGGTCCAGAGCAATTAAACTGGTTATTCCGCAAATCTCTTGAGTCCAGAAATTGGAAACCAATGCATCATATTTATTAATATCAGTTTCAAATTGAGGTTCATCATAGATATTACTGTGCCCACCACCCTCAACGGATATTAATCCATTTTCTAGACCTACATGATCCGCTCTTGCATGAATAAGTTTACTACCCATCATAGTGACAATACCAGCAGCTTTACCTAATTCATAGGGAACGGTTTCATCGATGGTCCCCTGAATACTGAATATTGGCACTTCTCCAGCTCGTATCCAGGAAGTATCAAAAATAGCCCCCGATAAATTAAGGACACTATGTACTTTGGAGGAATAGGTCATATTAATGGAGTCGCCCGAACTTCCTTCAAATCCACCTTGAAGATCTATTTCAGCCAGCACATTTTCTGGAAGGGCATCACCGCGGTCAATATAAGCTGTGTGTATGGCTGTAATGGCACCAGCTGATCCCCCACCTACAACAATATAACTCGTATCAATTCCGTATGGGTTTCCGGCTTCATAAGATTGACGGAAGAAGCGTACAGCTGCTTTCATATCACTGATGGCACCAAAAGCAGTTTTTGTAATCTTTGTTGAATCTGGAAATCCTAATAAGAGAATCGGCCACAGCCGATAATCAATGGTGGCACATACAAAACCTTTCTTAACAAAACGCTCACAAAGTTCATGCAGATCTTGCCTTACCCCTACAATAAACGAACCTCCGTGTGCTGCAATAATCAAAGGTCGTTCTGCCAAATCATCTCCATCCGGGGTATAAATATCCATCCTAAGGGTTTGAGGCTGTTGAATGGCATTTACATTTTGACCATACGCTACCGTGGTGACTGTGTATTCATTAAATACATTCGATGAATATCTTCCTATTTCACAGCCATTTGATTGGGCTATGACCCAGACTACATTTAAGATTAATGAGGAAATAGTCAGATAGAATTTCATTGATCAAATTTAAATTGAAGATTTATTCCTGCTCTAACATGAGTATTGCTATATGGTTCAAACTGAATCATATCAAAAAGATTGTCTGTCAGACCATATAGTTGCACCGGTCCCAATTGCAACACGAAATGCAATCCTAAATTTGTGAAAGCATCATGTTTGGTAGAATAAGTGGTCCCTATGTGCAAGACTTCTCCAATGTGGGCCGTAACTTGCGCTCCAAGAGTAGGGAATACCTGGTTGATATTATATTCGTGTGCATATAACATACCGATTGTCAAGGCAGAATTGACATCATATTGCATGCCCAAAAATATTCTAGTAGGTAGTGTGGTATTGTATTTTTCTTCTGTCGAAGTTATCTCTAAGAAATTTTCTAGCGTATCTGCCAACGCCTGGAAGTCAAGATTCTGTTCATCCAGGAATCCGGATAAATCCACACCTGTCAGCGTAATTGATTTGTTAGATATCCATCTTTCCGGATTTTTCCGCCACCGTATTTGACCTAAATCCAATATACTTGCATTGATGTTAAATTGATCACTGAGATTAAGTTTTAGGCCAATATCTGCTGCTA
>JAHEJC010000139.1 GCA_024639065.1 Lewinellaceae bacterium
ATTTTGTGGGTCTAATCTTTTTGGTCTGTATTCGTGGCTATTTTGAATGGGAAAAATCATTGATTGATATAGCCTTTGTGGCGTCTGGTCTGCCTTTTGCATTACTATTTCTGCGTAATGGCAAAGATTTGAAAAAGTGAATAAAATGCAGTCGAAAAATAAAATTGTAATTACAACCTACTGTTCTAATTAAGAAAAGCTAAAATAGCTTCATCCATCGGTTTTACTTTGGAGGGGAAATGCTCCAAAATCTGCCCTTCTTCATTTAATAGGAATTTATTGAAATTCCAGGAAATCTTATAGTCAGATTTTCCATTCATATCCTCGTGAGTAAGCCATTGGTATATTTTATGCGCATCCTTACCCTTTACATCAATCTTTTGTGTCATCGGAAAGCTGACTCCATACGTTGAGGAGCAGAATGCTGCAATCTGTTCTTCGGAGCCAGGCTCTTGACCTAAAAACTGATTACATGGAAATCCAATTACCACTAATTGATCTTGGTATTTTTTATAAAGTTCTTCAAGCCCCTCATATTGATTGGTGAATCCGCACTTAGATGCAACATTTACCACCAGTATTTTCTTACCGGCAAAATTTTGGAAATCGATTATATCCTCACTATTCAACGCTTGAATCTGAAATTGATGAATAGAACTTGTGTCAGGGGCTTGGGTGTTACTTAATGCCATCATTATGAAGAGTAAAAGAATCATGATTGAATTATTTTAATAATTATAAAGACAATGCAAACAGAAAAATGTTTAAGAATTTAGGGGGTTTATTGAGATTTAAAAAAGTATAAGGTTGAAAAAGTTAGCATAATAGTTTGAAGAATAAATGTTGTTGCCATGAAATGATCTTCTGAGACGAACGCCTTCATGTTTCACTAGTTTTACTACCTTAGTAACATGCCAGATCGGGGTATATATATAGCTATGCTCATTGGAGACATAATTAATTTTCCGCGCTTAATGGAAAATGATACGGAACGGAGTTTACGCATTCTGGCAAACTATACACAAGTGCTGGATAAATCAATACTGGATACACATGGGCAATTGGCTTCGGATTATTTTGGTAGTGGAAGTCTTGTATGGTTTAATGACCCAATCGCAGCAGCACGTTGCGCCTTCAGAATTCAAAATAAAAGTGCGCTTGTCCAGGATTTGAAAATGCCTATTCTCCTGATGAGTAGTGAAGCAACCAAGAATATAAAAGATCAATTAGATTTCTCATTGATTAGTAAGAATGTCGACTCGATTCGCAATAAATCGGGTGTTTTCATCACCCGTGACCTTCAGCAAAGCATATCCTCAGAATTGTATTCCTTTTCCAACATTGATCTGCCTAAGTCAACCTACCTCATTTCTGGAGATTTAGTGGAGGTGACGAAACAGTCTGGGACCAATAAACATAATCACGTTTCTAGGGAGAAGCGGAAGAAACCAAACCCCAATTTTATTAAAGTAGCTATTGTTACCTTGATTTCTGCTTTGATGATCCTTCTTATTGTTAACGGTTTGATTCCTAAAAACAAAGATCCTTCTGCCGGACTTGCACTTGTGGACAAATCAATCGCGGTGCTGCCGTTTACCGATTTAAGTACTGGACCTACTAATTATTTTGCTGACGGTGTTATGGAAGATATTCTGACCAACCTGGCAAAGCTGAAGGACTTGAAAGTCATTTCTCGAACCTCATCTATGAAATATAAATTTACAAATAAACCAATAGGAGAGATTGCTCAAGAGCTCGGAGTTAATTATATATTAGAAGGCAGCGTGCGCCAATCGGGTGATAAGGTAAAGATTACCGCTCAATTAATTAACGCATTACAAGACCAACATGTCTGGGCAAATTCTTATGAAAGAGGACTTGAAGATATTTTTGAAATTCAGTCTGAAGTTTCACAAAAAATTGCTGAAGCATTGAATCAAAGAATTAGTCCGAATCTTTTGTCCGTTTTTGACCACCGGCCAACTCAACAAATTGAATCCTATAATGCCTTATTGGAAGGAAGGTATTTAATTTCATTGCGAACCAAAGATGCACTTCAAGAAAGTTTGACAAGATTGGAATATGCGCTGGAACTGGACCAAGAATATGCAGACGCCTATGCCGAAAAAGCACATGCACTCATGTTGATGTCTAATTTTAATTTTATGAATGCAGCGGAATCGTCTAAAAGGGCAGAGCTGAATGCACTTCAGGCCATTCAGTTAGATCAGTCAAACGATGTTGCATATGCTGTACTTGCTAATCTTTATGCGGATCAATACAAATGGGATCAAGCAGAAGCCTCCTTCAAAATAGCATTGGAGCTAAATCCTAATAATGCTATTGGTAACTATTGGTATAGTTTGTTGCTTAGAGATCTGGAGCGGTATGACGAGGCGATCCAATTTGGAACCAAAGCAACCGAATTGGATCCCCTATACCCTGTGATTCATAGTGGACATGCCTTGACTTGTTTACTGGGGGGAAGAAGTGATCTCGCAAAGTCTGTTTTAGAAAAAGGGAAGCATATGTTTGACGATTTTTTTTCATATCATTGGGTATGGGGTTATTATTACTTAACTACCGAGGAATATGAAAAAGCGCAAGATGAATTTTTACTGGCAGATCGCTTAAATCCCGATCTCCACTCTGTGAAGCGAAGTTTAGTTTATTGCTGGGGAAAATTAGGTAAAGTGAACCAAGTCAATGAATATATTATGACTCAACATTCAAACACCAAAGAGGATTATTTAGGACGTGCCAATGCTTATGCTGGATTAGGTAACGATAATGATTGCGTTAAATATCTGCATAAATTGTGGGACATCGGAGAACTGACTTCAAATATTAAAAGCAGCATTAAATTTAAACATTTAATCGGTCATGCTGAGTTTGACTCACTGCTACATGAAATTGAAATAGAGGACGGGAAAAAAGATCAGAAAAATTGACTTATTGATCAATCGAAAAAAAATATTATTAGCTATAAATGACAAAGAATTGTTGGCAGGTATGGCTTTATCGCTGGTCCAAATGGGGTATTTCGTAAGCGGTGTGATAACCAAAAGTGAAGATGTAAAGGAACGATTTCGAAATACCAGATCTGATTTGGTCATTGAAGATAAAAGGGGCCAAATACTAAAAGAGCTTCCTGCTCCATGGCCGGATATCCCGTCAATCCTGATAATAGATACCGAGACAAGCCATTCTGGAAATGAACTTCAGACCACTTTACATTATCCGTTTTCAAAGAAAATATTGAAGGAATGCATTGATACGGTGATATCCCAATACACCCTGGTGCAGGTCGAAACGAATGAGCACGATTCTAAGACAGCCGAAGCACTTAAACTTGAAGACCGCATCTTTGTACGGTATAAAGATAAAATGGTCAAGCTAGAAATTGCCGATATTCTCTACATTGAGGCAGATAGTAATTACAGTCGAATTTTTGCTAAAGGAAAAGAATATTTATTGGCGATTACGTTAAAAACTATGGAAACTAAACTTCCATTGTCCGATTTTTTTCGGATCCACCGGTCTTATATTGTCAATTTGAGACAAATAGACGAAGTAGCTGAAACGCACCTGGTTATTTCCAGGAAAGCATTACCGATAAGTAAAACATTACGCCCTAGATTATTAAAAAGGCTTCAGACGATTTAGGTATTTTGCTTATATCCCTGGTTATTTGGGATTTACTTTACTCAAAAAATCACCCCTTCCACTCAAAAATTACCCCTATTCATCCTTTATCGGTGTGAATCTCGTCAACGCTTTTCTAATATTGAGGTGTGGATAATCCAATGATTTTGAATTGATTATCTGCATAGAGAAGAATTATTAAATCAAAAAATCAAAACACTTAACATCATGAAAAAATCTATTAATTGTTTGTTTAGTTTATTTGTGGCAATCGTTGGCTTGAGTATAGTGCCTAATCTAACTTTAGTAGCTCAATCCGGAAGTGGTTCAGGTCACGTGAGTTATCACCAACTCTTTTCCACGGAAAGCCAGGGAAAGGATGGCTCGGTAGTACAACAATCAATGACCCGAGGAACCGTAGTTGGCAATGAAGCTGACAACCCTTTTCACTTAACCACACAAACTTGCAGTGGTACTAACATTTTGAGTTCAAAAGGGCAACCGATTGAATCATGTGGCTCTTGCGATGGAGTAGATGCTGACGGTGATATTTGGTGGCTCACTTATCACAATGGAACTGATGGCAGCAATACATGGAAAATTATTGGCGGGACTGGCAAATACAAAAAGATGACGGGTGGCGGAACTACAACGCCTATGGCAGCATCAGCTGATGGAAAAATGTTAACTATTTCGTTTGAAGGCACCTGGAAAATGTAACTTTTGACATGACTCCAAAAAACCAATGATCTATTTTTGAAAGGACGGTGGGGTGACCACCATTTGTTGGGGAATTGTTCCAGATTAACCAATAGAACGAACAACCACACCTCCTCTCAAATAGAATCAAAATTGGAAAGTGATTATCAAATCAGCATATAGCTCATTACTCTTACCTTATAAACTCAAAATTATGCCTTCACAAGGACAAATCATCATTGACCAGTTTACTGGAAATACCATTGAATTCTTAGAAACGGCAAATGACACCAAAGGAGAACGGGTCACACTTAAAATTTCACAAAAGACCAATGGCCAAATGGTGGATGATCATACACATGTGTTGCAGGTGGAAACTTTTCGAGTTATTTCCGGGAGGATGACTTATTTTTTGGATGGAGAGAAAAAGTTTTTAACTGCAGGAGAAGAAATTACACTACCCAAGAATGTTCCTCACAATCATTATAATACAGATGATGAACCAGTGGAATATATTCAGACGATTACACCTGCTTTGGACATCGATTATTTTGTAGAGAACGTTGGTGGTCTAATTAATGATGGAAAAGTTAAAAATGGTAAGCTACCCTTTTTACAAGGGATGGTTACCTTGAAATATTTGGATAGTCCAACTTATCTGGCTAATATACCGGTACCTGTACAACGGATATTGTCTTCCATTTTAGCACCATTTGCCAGAGCAATAGGCTATCGAGCCATATATAAAAAGTATACTGGGATAGAGAAATAAAATCACATTTATCAACTTGTTCCCACGACGGGATGAGTAGTCCAATAAGCGGTAAGATGCACGAGGGAAATCTATCTTGCGCAACCACTTTTTAAAGTGACAGAATAGCAGAGGATTGATTAGTATTATAGTTTCTGCAGCGTGCTATAATATTTTATATCTAATCCCTCCATAGCGGACTTCAGCTTATCCGAAGGTTCACCATATACAATAAGTGAAAGATCGATAACCGCCAGTAATTCACCCAATATTTCACCAAGATTCCCCGTATGTTCTAATGCAGCGTCAGAATTTTTATAGCGTTCGATAACATGGCATTCACTATGGTTTTTGCTTAGGAACCAGTCGTATTGTAAGGTTCCGCTATCTTTTTCTCGTACAGTGTTCATGCATTTAGCTGCAACCATTTTGAATTCATCCAATTTACCTTCGTGTATTTTTAAACTTGCTGTTACTTGAATTTCGCTCATGATTTTCTGTTGGTATAATGATAAAAAAGTATTTAAATAGACTATTCCATTGAAGTTGTTATCTCAGACTTAAATCCAAAAGGTAGTGATTCTTTTTTGAACACCATAAGTATGTTTGAAAATTTGTATGCATCAGAATTGAGCCCAATAAAATCATCATAGAAAGTGAGATGTTCGTTCTAGATGCCTTTAAAATTCTATTTAGGTTCCGAAATATGCCATTTAAAATTAAGAGGTCTTACTAATTAATCGGCAAAAGATATAAAAAGGTTAACGTAAATGGGTATATGGTAAACAGGCTACTCCGATCGGAAAGACCTAACTTGAGTCCAATGCCCTAAATCCAGACCCACTTGGATTATTATGATACTGAAAAAGGATTCAATGGTCACTCAAATAATATCCAGCCATTCTGAGAGAGCATCTCCTATTTTGTCAGGATGATCTTCCTGAATGTAGTGAATCCCATCACCAATATAGATTGCCGTTAAATTTTTCAAATGATTTTTGCACCACTCCACCGCTGGTGCGGTAATCAAACCGCCAGGTTTGGCATAAAGCAATAATTTTGGATATTCACTTTCCTGGAGTTTTTGTGAGAAATTACTGACAAGCTTGTGCATGCGCTCTGGTTTACCATCGATAGGTATTTCGCAAGGCCAGACTCTCAATGGCTTACGACTTCTAATAGAAGGGTAGGGAGCTTTATAAACATCCATTTCATCTTGGGTCAATTTTCTGTGAGTCGCTTGGGGAAGTATCTGTTTGACAAACGCGTTCATTACCTGTACCATAAACCATCCTATGCCCGGGGTACGCATGAGTTTAAATCCCATTTTAAAACCAGGAGGAAACTCTGACCAATGCACTGGACGAATGATTGATTCCATAAAAGCTATACCCCGTATTTTATCTGGATGATGGGCCGCATAATTAAATCCAAGACCTGATCCCCAATCGTGAAGAACCAATAGGAGGTTGTCCAGTTGTAATTGATCTACAAAGGCAGACAAATATTTATAGTGATCATCAAATGTGTAATCCAGTTTCGGTTTCTCCGACTTGCCCATTCCGATCAAATCCAGGGCAATACATCGGCCTTTATCGACCACATGTGGTATTATGTTCCGCCATAAATAGGATGAGGTTGGATTGCCGTGCAAAAATAAAATTGGATCTCCTTGACCTTCGTCGATATAATGCATTTTGGAGTCATGAACCTCTATATACTTAGATTCAAAAAGGAATTCAGCAGAGATCGCTGATGTGGTCATAATTTAAGCATTTAGTAATTAATAAAAATGTAGTGAAATCAGATGAATTACCTTAAAGATACAGATTTCCTTCACCAGCATTAAATTTATGATGTCTTCGATTTGAAGCCCTGCATTTTTGAATGTATTTTTTATATTGCAGGCATAAATAACATGAACATATGAAGTGGATTGTAGTCGCCGTAAATTTTCTTGTTGTTACTACTTCGTTTAGTCAGACACTTTATGATATGCGTTGGTCTAGTGAGGGAATCAATTATACTGGATTTATGATTTACTTCAACGAAGATGATATTTATCTGCGTGTTGGATATATGTATGACCAAAGTTATAATCTCACACATACGGAGTACCAGTATAATTTAGATTATCAACAGGATGGAATTGTGCTTATGGAAGGCCTTGAGTATGATTATATCCAGGAAACTTCGGATTCAGAATATGAGCCGTTTCATATTTTTTGGGCCGACGACGACAACGGCAATTGGATAGGACCTTACGCTATTGACAACTATCATCTTGAAGATGACAATTTTGACGAAATTGTAGAGGTTGTGCTGGTTGAAGTAGATCCAAGTCAGCTGACGGAAGCATATTTACAACAATTCTATGCTCCATCGGAAGAAGATTATTATATCCTTCTGAACGCTGCCCAGCCAGAGACCATTGAAATGCCAGCAAGTCACAATGGGCCGCAGGCCTCTTTGCATTTAATAATGATTGCAAATACGTTGATCCCGGACATAGGTCCATCCACTAGCCTTGATTTGCACAACGCTTCCAACGAATTTGAAGGTATTGCCAACGTATTATCAATGAACTTTAATAAGTGGATTATTTCTGATAAAAATTTTAATAAAGAGATGGTTCTTGCTACACTAAATGGATTTTCCCCAGGCTCAAACGATGTGGTAGTTTTGATGTATTCAGGACATGGATTTCGCTTTTCCGATCAGCAAGAAAAATTTCCCCAATTAGATTTGCGATACAATGACTATCAACCCTTTGGAGCCGAAACATGTATTAACCTCAAAGAGATTTATGATGCTATTGAAAGCAAAGGAGCACGGCTCAATCTTGTTATTGGAGATTGCTGTAATAATAATATTGGCGTGCCAAAACAGATTGGGAGCAGTTTTCTCGCAGCACGGTCAACAGTCAATGCGAGTATTCCAAAATTGAAGAAATTATTCTTAGAATCATCTGGAATGATCATCGCAGCTGGCGCTCAGCAAGGAGAATCCTCATGGGGATCCAACAATAATGGAGGTTTTTTTACAAATAGTCTGATTGGCTCTATTAGGGAAGAAGTAAGTAAGTTAAAATACAATGATGAACCGACCTGGGAGGATATACTTATGCATGCAACTCAAAGTACCCAAAAGAAATCCCAGATGTGTGGTAATTGTAAACCGCAAAATCCAATATTTGAAGAAACAATTGGCAACTAATATTGGAATGGTTAAAAGTATTGTCTGGCCCGTCCTAATTTTGACGATAATGGGCCGTCCCATATCCTAAGCACTTTTATATTAAATAGCATCATTGTTTCAGCAAAGTGCTATACTATTTTATTTATAATCCTTAGAGGGCAGACTTCAGTCCAGACACTATAAGCGAAAGATAGTATACTGCTAATAATTCACCCAAGGTTTTATCAAGATTTCCCGTATGTTCTAATGACGGGTCCGAATTTTTATGGTGTTCAATAGCTGGGCATTCCCCATGGCCATTATTTAGGAACCAGTCATATTGTTAGGTGCCCGTGTCTTTTTCTCGCACGGATTTCATACACTCCTCTGCAATATTTATGAATTCACCTGACTTCAGGTATTTTAAGCCAGCTGTTACTTAAATTTCGCTCCGCTCCTAATTTTTTGTTTAGTTAATAAAAAGTACATAAATGAATAATTTAATTGGAGCGCAATGATCTGAAACTAGCATAAAGTAATTCTATATTGAATGGTAGTGACTTAAATGAAGTTGTATATCCAATTTCATAAAATTTCAGTAACACTATAAACTTCCTGTTTACCGAAGCCTTTCGGTAGCTCTATAATACCAACATGTTGGAAGTTATAATTATTATGGTTTTCTAATTTTAACAAGGCTGCAAATTGATCACTGGCATATATGAGTCCCGGCAAAGTAACCGGCTCCATCCTGGCTGTACGATTTATGGTAGACCCAAACGCATTGGCATTACCTGTCAAAGGATCATTGGCAAAAAATACGGGCCCGGCATGCAGTGCTATCCGGATGTTTAGCCCTTCAGGCAGGTCAGGGATTCGATCTGCTCCATTGAATACAAGCTGTATAACCGAGGCAATTTGCATCAGCGTATCTGTATTCGGATGGCAGATAAGAATAGCATCTCCCCAGGTATTGATCACCCTTATGCGATGTTCAAAAGGCTTCATACGTTTTTTTATCTCCGCAAAAATTTTCAGAATAACCGCAGGAATATCTTCAGCCGGCATTTTCGAAAAACCTAGAATATCTGCAAACAAGATATTACTCATTTCCCGAAGAAAATCGGACGATTCAGCATGCAGCGATGCCTTACTTTTTCCAATAGATGGAACTTCAGTTTTATTTTTGATGAATTGAGTTGGATCAATGTTAAAGTGGGAGTCCGGATAAGGCCATAAATTAAATAAGTCGTTGGTGCCTCCGAGTTTTCTTTTTTGAAAAGGCGCCAGTACCGAAATAAATATGGGTTTGGTTTTATAATGATCTGCCAGAATCATACTTTCACCCATCATGACTTTACCTAAATGGTTAAAAAGCTCAGGCGTATCCATATAGGGCTCCGTGGTCAGGTATTTTGGACCACAATCATAGCAATTTTCAAATCGCTTAATCCATCCATGTCCGGCAAAAGAGACTGAGGTCGAAATGAAGTCCTCTTTTCGAAAAGGAATATAGGCTTTGATTTCAGCATCTTTTTCCTTAAGCACCTCGATAAATAAGATATCGCTACCAGAAGCAGACGATGTAAATCCAATATCAATATCAAGCAGCTCCACCTTGGACTTTAAGGCTGCTTTTACTTTATTTTCAATTTCAGCAGGGAATCTTTTATCTTCTCGATCAGGCTGATCAACCATGTGTCCTGAGAAAACGGCTATGTTGGGTTTTGGAAATAGATCTAAAATGTATTCTGGGATGTCAATCGTTTCACTTAAAAATAGTAGCTGTCCAAAAGTTGACTGGTATTTGCCAAATTGTTTGGGGTTATTATTAATGGCTTGTTTGAAAAATGATACCGCAACATCCAGTTGTCCCAAAAGGAGATTTGCCTCACCCATTGTCGAGGTGGACCAATAGTCCTGGGGTGTTCCAATTTGAGCAACCACTTCTTTAGCAATTTGAGTTGCCTGAGAGGACTTATTCAGTAAAAGAAACAACCCTGCCGCATTGATGGCGGGGTAATATTCTTTCGAGTATAAATAACCCTGAAAATAAGCGTTTGCTGATTTTTTGAGAAAATCCAGGTTTCTGGTTTGCTTATAAAGATCTTTATAGGTCCTGCCCAACAGTCCCATGGTTTCTCCATCCTGGATTCCATCTTTAACGTTTTCCAGAATAATCTTGATGGCTTTGTCCGGCTGACCCAGTCGATTAAGCGAGATGACTAAAAGTTGAGAGATGCGTAAATTATCCGGAAAGGTAAGCCTGGTTTCGGAGGCCAAATTGTGCGCTTGAAATACCTGGCCTTGATTCAACGCTGTTTCAATACTAATAATGGCTTGTTGCTCCTCAGTCATATAGCATATGGATTAATTAGTACCATAAATGACTTGAAGATATATTTATTATTAAAATTCAATTCAAGTTCTTAAAAAGAAAAGAACGAGTGAAGGATCTGTACTATTTTTCCCTTTCCCTCATATAGGTAAGAAACTTTTGATATTCTTCCCAGTAAATGTCGTGCTTAAATACACCATCGACCGGCTCCAATTCCCCTTTAAGGGCTTTTTGCTCTAAATCCATATATCGAACCGGTAATTCTCCAGTGTAAATATCTGGGATCATATTGACCTTATTCAGTCCGACATAGACGGAGATCATAATAATCATAGTGAATATAATTGGGCTTAATGTTCTGAATTTGAACATCTCCGGAATAATCAATACGCGCTCTTCGTTTAATATGGTAGCCGGTCCTTTCAAGAAATATAAAACCCAGAAACCAATTATAAAACTGAAACTGGCAGCTCCCAGAACAACAGATATGCCTTCATTTAAGAAAGTCAACGACATGGATAAGAAAAATAAAATGATTGAACCGTAAACCAGGGAAAAACTGAAGGTAAGCGTTTTATTAGTTCTGTACTTTGCATTTAAAATGTTGAGGTATCTTACATAAAAAATAATCATTATCACCACAGTGATTACAAATACAATTTCTACAAATGAAAAGCGAATACGCAGTGCTCTGAGACCAAATAGCAACATGATCAACGACATGATAGCAAGTTCTTGTGTTAGCCATGATTTTTGAAAAAGGGAATCGCTAAATGTTTTTATACGCCATAGCTTTATTAAGAATAGTACAGAAAATCCGAAACACCCACCAGCTAACAATTTTACACCATATTCATTTTGGGCCATTGATGCAAAGGCTCCAATTACAATCACTAAAAATAAAATGTATACTAAAGAATTATATTGCCGTGTACTCATAATCAGAAGGTTGCAAAAAGTATGTATTCCAAATTAGTCAATCCATAGGTCTCATATTTTTCCACAAATGCCTCCCATTTTGGATCCTCTTTGTGGTCGCTATCAAGGTATAAAAGCGGTATTTGGTGAAATAAATCCTGCGGAATAGTATTGGATGCTGGTATGGATTCAATCGCCTGATAGTATTTTCCTCTCTTTGCCCTACCTATCATTTTGTTCATGGCTCCATTCGGATAAATTTGTTTTAATTCATTATCCGCTAATACATCCAGTTCCCTACTACCCAAACCTGCTATAGTCTCGATGACGGTGAATTTATAATAGTTTGAGAAATTCAGTGGCCCGGGATCGAAGCGTGCCAGTGCATTAAATCCTCGTTCTAAATAATGATAAGTGTGTTCCGGAAAATCGGAATTATGTACATAACGCGCGATCTTAAAATAGGCTTGCATCCTGAAATGAACTTCTGAAATAGTGCCAATCAATTTATGCACAATTTCTTTATGACCTAATTTGGCATGATGGGTGGCTAAATCTACTACCTGGTTAAAAAAGAAGGTAATATTAAGATATTCTCCTCTAGTGCCACTGGTATTGAACTGATCCAATTTTAATTGATCAAAGTATTTTGTGGCAGTCGTCGTATCGCCAATTTTATGATACGCATTGCAAATAACCAGATTCAATAAGTTAAAATCAAGCTGATCTGCAAATTTCGAATTATTTAAAAAACCATGAACAAATTCCAACTGGTCTATGGTTAATTTATTTTCAATTCGCTGAAAATCTTCGGGAAAGAAGCCACCTCTGGTTGGATAATGCTCATGCGCATGATATATCCAATCTACGAAAAGATTCAATTTTTCTTGGCTATTGTAATATCCTTGGTAACTAGGATTTCTTATTAGAAAATCTATAAAATATCCGTTTAAATACCGCTCTCCAATATATTCTCCTGCATAGAGATCTGGATATAATAGATGAAGTCCTTTTGTTTTGGTTACATTTCTAATACCATCTCCATAATAATGATGCATTAAATTAATTTCTTCCTGTAAATATGCTGAACTTATCTGGTCATAATATTCAAATGATTTTACCAGCAATTGATCTAGATAAGCAGTATCTATATTCAGCTTTTTATCTAATAAAAAGTCATTTAATAATAATGCTTGTTGTTTTAAGAAAAGGGCGGTGAAATAATTTCTTTCATCAAGGTCCTCCAATCTGGAAATAACTTTTGCAGAGAATTCGAAAAAGATTTCCATTTGGTTGGGAGATAAATGAGACAATACCGGATTTAACTTACCAGGGTGGTTGTTATGGAAATTTCCCATGGTAGTGAGATTGAAATCATCAAAATTACCCGACCTTGCTAAAAATTTCCTGCAAAAATCCATACTACCTATTTGAAATTTAGATTCTAAATATTCAAGAAATGGATCGAAAAGCCGTTTATGATTATTCTTAATAAGGTATCCAAAGATTTGATAAATAGTATTGAATGTTTCGAAGCTCACATACCCCAGTGCCCGGTTATTTTCTGTAACCTGGTCGATCGACAAAAACATCTTGTCTTTAATACCCAGAGAAGCGTAAACTTCCGCAAACAAATGATAGGCTCCATTATGTGTCAAGGGCTCTTCCCCATTATTTCTTCGCACAGAAGCGGGGAAATAATGATTAAAATTTAATTGGCCGGAATTTTCAAATGGTGATAGCAATGTCACCAATTCATTGAGGAAATCAGCAGGTTGATCATCGAAGTTATTGATATGCTGAATGCTGGTGTAGATTTCGTCAGCAATATTGATATCCTGAGATGGATCTGAACTTAAAATCTCCAGAATAGACGTTTTAAGTAGATTGATTTGATGTTGCAATACCAGGTCAATGTCATCTGTATCGTCAAAGGTTTTATCATGAACCAGGTTTGAAATAAATTGGTTCATTTGCTCCAGTTTTTTAGACCATACAATAGATGTATCGGGCAACACTTCCAGAATATTTTGATGAGCGATCTGAATGACTGAATCTTTCTCCCAACCTTTGAAATTGGGATTGGTAAATAGTAATCCACGATAGGTGTCTACAGGAATTTCTAATTTTAATTTCGGAGATGAAATATTCTTAATAATTCCCAATGCATTGATAGGATTGTTGAATAGAGCCATAACCATCCACAATGTTTTGGCATTTGAAAAATTTGCTAAATTCTCTTCACTATTTATGTAATTCTCACCCTTGTGGAACAGTTCCTTAATGATGTTAGCATTTTGTTTTTTTACCGCATCTCGATAGTAGAAACTGCTTAATAAAATAGTCGAAATGATCCCAATGGTAATGGCAATGTTTCTCGCCCCATATTTCATAAATGCTTTGGCTAACAAATGTTTATTAGCACTTTTCTTTAAAAACAATTTTGATTTATCCAGCAAATATTTTGAATGGTTTAAATTTTCTTCAGGATCGTCGTAGGAATCTTCATAACGATTAATCCAGTACGCATTGGGTTTACATTCTTCATACCAATTTTCAAAAAAGCTCAATGGTCCTACTGGTAATAAATAACTCCTGGATTCGTGATTATTTATCCAACGGTCCAGTTGTTTTTTAAAATCAAGGTAAGTCTCGTAATACTCATATTCTTTTTCTGTCCAACGCTTCAACCGCTGCCAATTTCTAATCAGACTTTCATGGGTAATATCTAAGACGGCATTTGAGTCCAGATCTTTCTCCTCTTCCTCATTAAAAATAAACGGTCGGATAAATGTATTGCCTTCCCTTCTGAATAACTTTAAAAGCCGACCAACTTTAATTACATCCAGTTCAGGATTGTTG
>JAHEJC010000140.1 GCA_024639065.1 Lewinellaceae bacterium
TGACTCTGATCAATTTTAAAAACAAAAATGAAATCTTCAGGTCGATTGTAATCAGAAGGTGTATTGCCAAAGCGAAGGTCACCCAGGTAAAGCGTTTGATCATCTACCCGCATCATCGAATAATATCCGTCGGAGAACCATTTTAAAATTTTAATATCGTCATGGTTGTTTATACCGTCTAATAACAATTCATTTTTATTTACGCGTGCGACTTCCTGGACCATTTTATGCTTATCGAAAATACTATAGGCGCAAACAATAAATTCATCGCCTACCTCTGCAACGCAATGCCACAAAACATTATTCAGGATATAGGGTGTCACGTAGGTTCTGGTAGCGGTAATGCTATTAGAAGATAAAGTTTGATTGAAAATATTACCTACCCGGTCCTTATTCCATATGGTGAATAGCAAATAACAACTACTGATCCCCAATCCTACCCATACTAAACGTTTCCTCAGATGCTGTTTCTTCATTAATGAAGCAGATATGACCAACAACAAGAGGGGAAAGGTATATATCGGGTCGACTACAGAAATAGATGCAATCGCTGCTCGATAATCAGAAAAGGGCATAAATATTTGAGTACCATAAGCGGTAAATACATCCAGCATTATGTGGGTGAAGATGGTCCAAAAGAACAAAAGGTAAGCCTGCCGAAATGTTGGGGAGTATCCGGGATCGATAGGCTTGATTTCATTTAGGTAATATCTTTTGAACACTATAAATCCAATTGCTAGACCTAGGACCAGGATCAACCAAGGATAGTCTGCTTTAAACAAGTTAGAAAGACTATAAATACCTAGAACTAAGCCCACATAAGCCAATAGGGTAAAAGACCATTTGAACCACTTAAATACCTTATGTTCCCGGAAATTTTGTTTGTACCACCACTGTAGAAACCAAGCCAGTGGGAAAGAAGCAAATAGGGCAAAGAAAAAAGAATGGCTGATACCACGATGAAAGGCCAGCGCTTCTACTTCTGACATGAAAGCATTACCAATGATATCTAAATCTGGGATGGTGCCACCTACGGCACCCCAAAAGATTGCCTTATTGCCAAGTTTTTTACCAAGGATAAGTTCTCCGACCGCTGCCCCTAATGCAATTTGTGTAAGTGAATCCATTAATTTTATTCAAACTGAGCGTTTAGCATTTCACGGATTTCTGAGTGAATTCCTAAATCGGCAATGGCCTTTGATGAGGCCATTTGCTCTGCACTTTTTTTATTGAAATCTTCTGCAGTTGCGACTTCTTCTCCATCAATGAGCACAGCTACTTTAAACCGATCTCGATGATCCATTTTGAATTTTGAAAGGACCGTATAGCCTACATCTTTTCCATGTTTTTGACACCACTCCAGGAGTTGACTTTTAAAATTGTCATCACTGGTTTCCAGATCGTGAATGTTGATGTATTCGCGCAATAAATTATTAATCACATAATTCTTAGTCTTTTTATATCCACATTCCAAATAAATGGCGCCTAGGAATGCTTCTAAAGCATTACCCATCATTGAACTGGTTAATTGGGTATTATTGAATTCTTGAAGCAACTCGTCGATCCCTATTTTATCCGCCATTATATTCAGGGTCTTACGTTTTACTATTTTAGACCTCATTTTAGTTAGAAAACCTTCATGGCTATTTGGGTATTTTTTGAACAAGTATTCAGCAACAACAGAGCTGAGTATGGCGTCGCCCAAAAATTCTAGCCGTTCATTGCTATCCATGTGTGTAGCTCTTTCATTAAGACTTGATTTGTGAAAAAATGCCAGTTTAAATAAAAGCGGATTGAGTGGTTTGTATTTGACCAACGAGTTAAGCCTTCTAACAAAATTTTTATGTTCTGAAAAATGATAATTATATAACCGTTTTAATATTCTATACACCGCCTTTAAATACGCTTAAAAATAATAGATGAATTGTGACCACCAAATCCAAATGTATTACTAAGTACAATTTGGACATTCTTGGCTTGAGGTTGATTGAAGGTTAAGTTTAATTTGGGATCGATAGCTGGATCATCCCTAAAATGGTTGATTGTTGGGGGAATGAATCCTTCCTGCATGGCAATTATACCGGCAATGGACTCGATAGCTCCGGATGCGCCTAAAAGGTGTCCGGTCATTGATTTAGTAGAACTTATGTTGAGATTATAGGCTTCATCACCAAAGACAGACTTAATCGCTTTTAATTCAGCAATATCTCCTAGAGGTGTAGAAGTGCCATGAACATTAATATAATCTATTTCATTAGTGTTTAGCTGAGCTTCTTTCAAGGCAATTAGCATAACTTTGGAAGCTCCCCGACCTTCTGGGTGCGGAGCCGTGATGTGATGAGCATCTGCCGTTGCTCCAGTTCCTACAATTTCAGCATAAATTTTAGCACCTCGTTTTTTGGCCCGTTCATATTCCTCTAGGATAAGGGTTCCGGATCCTTCACCGAGTACAAAGCCATCTCGATCAACGTCAAACGGCCTCGAAGCTGTGAGATAGTCATCGTTTCGCTCTGAAAGTGCTTTCATGGAATTAAATCCACCAATACCAGCATGCGTAACGGATGCTTCAGATCCACCGGATATCATAATATCCGCTTTGCCTAATCGCAGATAATCAAATGAATTGATTAAGGCATGATTTGCGGATGCACATGCTGAAACCGTACCATAGTTGATTCCCTCACAGCCAAATTTTATTGAGATGTGACCTGCTGCTATATCCGATATCATTTGAGGAATCATAAAAGGACTATACCTGGGGTTGAAATCATTTGTCGCAAAATCTTCAATATTTCTTTCCAGTGATCTAAGCCCTCCGATACCGGAGCCCCAAATAACTCCAGTTCGAATAGTCTCT
This sequence comes from Lewinellaceae bacterium, assembly GCA_024639065.1. Lineage (GTDB taxonomy): Bacteria > Bacteroidota > Bacteroidia > Chitinophagales > Saprospiraceae > JAHEJC01. The sequence goes on from JAHEJC010000140.1 coordinate 2,858, forward strand.
AAGTCTTTACCTTCCAATCCACTATCCTCGATGGCTTCTTGAGTCGAGCTAAGCGCATACTGAGCAAAAAGATCAAGACGTCGAACCTCTTTTCGATCAAGAATATCACTAGGATCAAAATTCTTCAGTTCGCAAGCAAATTTGGTCTTAAATTTTTCTGCATCAAAATGGGTAATCAGATTAGCTCCACTTTGACCTTTTTCAAGTCCTTCTTTATATTCTTCTACTGAATTTCCAATTGGAGTAAGGGCCCCAATCCCTGTAATTACTACTCTTTTCATAAAGAATATTAGATATAAAAACTAAAGATAAGTTACTTAATCAGTTCCTACCAAATCTAATTAGGGTATTAAATAATTTATGTGTGTATTCAATTAAAATGATAGGCGATATAAAAAAATCCATAAATAAGCTAGAACTTATTTATGGATTTACTATTGAAAATTTATGTCTTAAGATTGAATTTGTGATTCTAGATAAGAAACAGCCTGACCAACTGTTTGAATATTTTCCGCTTGCTCATCAGGAATTGAAATATCAAATTCTTTCTCAAATTCCATGATTAATTCAACGGTGTCTAAAGAATCAGCTCCTAAATCATTGGTGAAGCTGGCTTCCGCGGTTACTTCAGATTCATCTACACCAAGTTTATCAACGATGATCTTTTTAACTTTTTCTTCAATGTTTGCCATAATAAATTGGTTTAAAATTTTCGCAAAATAAATGATAACTCTATGGATATCAAAGAAAAATAGATATTATTCTATGGTATCCTCAAATAAGAGTGATTTTAAAAGTTCAATTTTGCATCAAATACATCCGTAAATTGCCTTGATTGCTGAAAAATAGTACTTTTGTAATTCTCTTTCAAAATTTAGGCCCTTTCCAAAAACTATGTGTGCATGAACTTTCAAAACACTAAAATTATTGCGACAGTAGGACCTGCTATTAGTGAATACTCTAAATTATTGCAATTAGTTCACGCAGGAGTGGATGTTTTTAGGCTTAATTTTTCACACGGCACTCATGAGGATCATCTTAAGATTATCAATCATATCCAATATATCAATCAAAAATATAATTTTCATATAGGGCTTCTTGCTGATTTACAAGGACCAAAATTGAGGGTGGGAGATATAAAGGGTGGAAAACTCATCCTCAAAGCAGGGGACGAAATTATATTTACAAATAAGCCCAGTGAGGGAACAAGACAAAGTGTATATCTGAGTTATGAGAAATTTGCCTCTGACGTTTCAATTGGGGAAACTGTGCTGGTAGACGATGGTAAGTTATTGTTTGAGGTTATCGAGACCAATCAGAAAGATACGGTAAAATTGAAGACAATTTTTGGTGGTGAGTTGAAACCAAATAAAGGAGTCAATCTTCCCCAGACTCATGTAAGTCTTCCATGTATCACGGAGAAAGATTCTAAAGATTTAGATTTTATATTGCAGCAGCCAATAAATTGGATTGCCTTGTCTTTTGTTCGATCCGCTAATGATATTAAACAATTAAAAAAACGTATAAAATCTAAAAATCATCCAGCCAAGATTGTCGCTAAGATTGAAAAACCGGAGGCTATAGACAATATTGACAAAATTATTAATCGAGCAGATGCAATCATGATTGCACGGGGAGATTTGGGAGTGGAAGTACCCATGGAAAGACTGCCTGGAATTCAAAAAGAAGTCATTTCTAAATGCATACAGGCAGCAAAACCGGCAATTGTTGCCACCCAGATGATGGAAAGTATGATCAACAACCCCAGTCCGACTCGAGCCGAAATAACGGATGTAGCCAACGCCGTTTTGGATGGAACAGATGCCGTTATGTTAAGTGCAGAAACCTCCGTGGGAAATTTCCCCGAGGAAGTGGTGCTTGCGATGGCTAAGATTGTGGAAGAGTCAGAGAGGAATAATGCCTTATTGTCCAGAATCAAAAAACCAAAGCCCAATAGAAAATCTAAAACATTTTATTCGGATGTAATTTGTTTCAATGCTGCTAAAACTGCTGATGATACTCATTCCAAAGCCATTATTGGAATGACCAAATCGGGGTATACTGCATTTAGGATTTCAAGTTATAGGCCTCGAAACAAAGGAATTTTTATTTTTTCTGATGAACATCATTTATTGGCTACTTTGAATCTAGTTTGGGGAGTGCGATGCTTTTATTACGATAAATTTACGACCACAGATGAAACAATTGATGATGTGGTTAGAATTTTGAAAGAAAACAAGTGTGTTGAAGTAGGCGATTTCGTTGTCAATACAGCGAGTATGCCTATTCATAAAAGATTTAGAACCAATACCATTAAATTAACGTTGATCGAATAAATATTATCTTCTGAAAATTATTCGTTAGTCATATATGATTAAATATTTCTTTCTCTTTCTTTTAACTTGTATAATAAGTGATGAAATAAATGCCCAAATTTCTGAAGTCACAGAGGCTCAGGTCCAGGAAGAAGCGCTTTTCATCCAGGGACTGCAAGAAAAGATTCTGGGTAATATTGATAAAGCCATCAAATTATTTGAGCGTATAGTTAAAGAGCATCCTAATAATGATGTTGCTTATTTTCAACTTTCTCAACTCTATACCGATATAGAAAGTGGTGACAAAGCATTTGAAAGTATACAAAAAGCAACTTCAATAAACCCAGATAACCATTATTATCAGCGAGAACTGGCTAATCAATACGAGACCCAAAATGCTTACGCCTCGGCTGCAAAAATCTACCAAAAATTATATAAAGCAGGAGAAAGCGATATTCCTACTTTGGATAAATGGGCCTATGCATGTGCCAAATCTAATGACTATGATCAAGCAATCCAAGTACTTAGTATAATTGAGCGTAAATATGGATTTTCATTACAATTGGCGCGCAAGCAATACGATGTATATATACTTCAAAAAAAACCTAACAAAGCTGAAGCCGTTTTAATAAGATTAGTAGAAAAAGATTCAAACAATACACAAGCCTTATCCTTACTAGCTATGCACTACAAACAAAGCGGGAAAAAAGATAAAGCTAATGAGTATTTTCAACGCATACTTCAAATTGACCCCAATGATTCAAAAGCTAATATCGCCCTAGCAGATGATTTTAAGCGAACAGGTCAAGATGACAAGTTTTTAAACTCAATAAGCACAATTATTGAAAATCCAAATGTTGACGTTGACATTAAGATCAAAGAAATTATCCCTTACGTAGATAAATTGTCGAATCAATCAAATACTGACTTGAGTAAAAGTTTAATTAAAGTTGTGCAATCGCTTGAAGAGATTCATCCGGATGAGGCCAAAGTTTATGCGTTGGGTGGGGATATTTATTATCATGCCGGATTCTATGATGAAGCAATAGAAAAATATACAAAAGCGGTTGAAATCCGCTCTGATATTTGGAGTGTATGGGACCATCTTTTATATGTCAGTGCAGAACATGGACGAGCGGTGGACCTAGTTAAGTTAACTACTCGAGCTAAAGACTATTTTCCAAATCAAGCACTTGTCTACTATATGCATGCAATTGGACAAGCAAAATTGAATAACTATGATTTGGCTATTACAGAACTTGATGAGGCCAGCTTAATGGTGGGTAAAGAGGTTAAATTAAAAATAGATATTACCTCATTAAAAGGAACCATCTATAGGAAGCTGGGAAAATTTGATGAAGCAATTGAATCGTTGGAAGAATCGCTTAATTTGAATCCAGACCATTTACCATCTTTGAACGCTTATAGTCAAGTGTTACTTTCACAAAATACAGACCTTGAACGGGCAGAACAATATATAAACAAAGGACTTGCTATGAATTCATCATTTTACCCACTATTGGCTTCTAAGGGTAAATTATACTATTTGAAAGAAGCGTATGATGAGGCTAAGGATTGGTTACATAAAGCTATTGAAAAACAAGGAGGCTCTGACACCGCTTTACTAGAAGTGCTTGGAGACACTTATTTTCAATTACAACAAGTCGACCAGGCAATTTTATATTGGCAAAGGGCACTTGAATTAAATAGCCCAAACCAAAAAATTCTTCAACAAAAAATCAATACCAAATCACTTATCAAATAATGACTTTGAAAGGGATATTTATCATCCTTGTATGGCTATTGATTAGTTCCTGTAAGACGAGTACAAAGCTAGCCTCAACTTCAGCAGTAAATAAAAAAGCAATAAAAGCTGTGGAGAAGAATTGGAATGCAATGAGTTTAATGCAATTTCCCTTTGATTGGGTAAGTTATCGTTCCAGACTGAATATTGATGCACCAACTTTAAAAATCCAAGTCAAGCTTACAAGTCATTTAATCAAGGATAGTCTTTTATGGGCAAGTGTTTCAAAGTTGGGGTTTGAATCACATAGAATGTTATTGACTCCGGATACCATCAAGATCTTGGATAGATTGGGTAATCAATACATTATCGGTTCTACTCAAAAGTGGTTAAAGAATCAAGGGTTATTACTTACGTTTAATGACATTCAAAATTTGTGGATTGGAAACTATCCTAGGTATCCTAAAAAATCCATTGATCCTCACATCATAAATCCAAATTATCGAATCCATTGGGAAGAAGAAGGCTTGGATTTTGCGTATTTATATTCTATCCTTGAAAATACCTTGATCAAGGTACTCATAACCGATCCTAAGCATCAGACTTTTTCAGTGAATCAATCTTCATTTAATCCACACGAAGGTTTCGCCGTGCCCTATGAACGTACCTATGAAGTAGCTGGTTATGATGATGATATGTATACTTTCAAAATGTCCATTCAAGATGTAAAACTGAATCAACCAAAAACATTATCATTTCAAGTACCAGATAGGTACGAGCGAGTCGACTTATGAAAAATAATATAAATATAAGCGGAGGTCAATCAAAAGGTCTTAAACGCAAGATTGAGCAAGCCATATTAGTTGGCGTGGTACTTAAGAGTCAGTCTGCCCACCAGGTAGAAGAATATCTAGACGAATTGGAATTTCTGGCCAAGACTGCAGGAGCCAACACCGTTAAGCGATATGTTCAAAAACTAGATCATCCGGATTCTAGATACTATATCGGAAAAGGCAAACTTGAGGAAATTGAAAATTATATTGAAACACACGATATTGATATGGTCATTTTCGATGATGACCTTACGGGTAAGCAAACAAACTTAATCGAAGAAGCACTTAAAAGAAAAATTATTGATCGGAGTAGTTTGATTCTGGATATTTTTGCCGGTAGAGCCAAAACTGCTCAAGCTAAAACTCAAGTAGAACTTGCACAGCTTCAGTACCTATTACCTAGGTTAAGGGGATTATGGACGCACCTTGAAAGGCAACGTGGAGGTATTGGGATGAGAGGACCAGGTGAACAGGAGATCGAAACGGATAGAAGAATTGTTAGGGATAAGATCTCCACCTTAAAGCAGAAATTGGAAGTAATCGATAAGCAAAATCAAACTCGAAGGAAGAATCGTGGTCAAATGATTCGCGCGGCGCTAGTAGGTTATACCAATGTGGGCAAATCCACTTTAATGAATAAATTGAGTAAATCTGAACTATTTGCCGAGGATAAGCTATTTGCCACATTAGACACAACCGTGAGAAAAGTGGTACTTGAACGCACCCCTTTTTTGCTATCGGATACTGTGGGATTCATACGAAAACTTCCACATCATTTGGTAGAGAGCTTTAAATCAACTTTGGATGAAGCCAGAGAAAGCGATATATTGCTACATGTAGTGGATATTGCACATCCACAATATGAAGAGCAAATCACTACAGTAAGAAATACCTTGATCGAATTAGGTGTTTCCGAAAAACCGACATTGATGGTATTTAACAAAATGGATTTATACCGAGACCGATATTTTGATAAATTACTCGATACTGAAACGCGTCAAAAAATCGAAGTAGATTTAAAAAAAAGCATTTCTAACGGCCTTGATGAAGAAGTTATTTTTATTGCAGCTCAAACTGGTGAAAATATGCAAGCACTTAGAGCAAAATTGAGTGCCATGGTAACAGCGCAATATGAAGTGAGGTATCCATATCAATCGAAAAAATGGTAATAGATAATGACTATTCTGCAAAAATATGCCAACTTGTTAGTCCACTATTGTTTGGATTTGAAGCATGGAGAAAAAGCATATATCAAGTCATCTTTTCTTGCGGAACCGTTAGTTAGAGAGATATATCGAGAAGCCATTAAACTGGGTGCTCATGTAGAAATTGATTGGAGTTTTCGGGAACAACAGCGCATTTTTTATAGTCATGCGGATGAACACCAACTAGAATATGTACCTACTTTGTATGAAAAAGCCATGCATGATTTTGATGCTTACCTTTATATTCGGGCGCCATATAACCTGAAGGAAGAACATGACATAAGCCGAGCGAAAATTAAAGTAAGACAAAAAGCATTAAAACCACTGTCAAAACTTTACGCAGACCGTACAGCATCTGGTTTATTGCGTAGATCCCTTTGTCAATTTCCTTCTCAAGCAAGTGCTCAAGAAGCTGAAATGTCGCTCGAGGAATATGAGCATTTCGTTTATAATGCGTGTAATCTATATAGCCAGGATCCTCATCAAGCATGGATACAAGTAAGAAAGGACCAACAAAGGATAGTAGATTATTTGAATAGTACGAATCAAATTCGCTATTTTTCGGATGCGTTCGATATTTCTTTTTCTGTTAAAGGTAGAACTTGGATCAATTCTGATGGTCGCACGAATATGCCATCTGGAGAAGTCTTTACCGGGCCAGAAGAAAATAGCGTCAATGGAGAAGTATTCTTTGATTATCCAACAATTTATCGAGGGCACGAACTATCAAATATCCGCTTGTGGGTAAAAGATGGGAGGGTCGAAAAATGGATGGCGGACAAAGGCCAGGCCTTATTGGATGAAATCTTTGAAATTGAAGGTGCCAGGTATTTCGGGGAGGTGGCCATCGGTACTAATTACCAAATCCAGCAAGCAACGAAGAATATACTTTTTGATGAAAAAATAGGCGGTACCATTCACATGGCTATCGGTCAGTCATATATACAGACTGGCGGCAAGAATCAATCTCCTATTCACCTGGATATGATCGCGGGTATGAAAAATAACGGTTCGATTACCGCCGATGGAAAACTCATCTATAAAAACGGAAAATTTTTAATTTAGAATCTTACAAGTTTGGATTACAACCCCTTCAATAGGATACCCTTTCTCTTAGTCTAAAACATTAACTGAAAAAAACTTGGGAAATTGAAAAAAGTCAAAACAATTGGGATCTGCTACATTCAATAGGTACTCGGTTTTAGGCTCTGCTTTAAAGCTCCAAGACTCTATTTCATAAAGTGTAAACATAATTACAATGTAGGTAGGAAATAATGTAAAATTCCTAGGCGGATAACTCTAAAATCAAAAAAGAATTGGGCATGACATTTAGACCGCTAAAAGAAACGATGGAAGAACCATTTGAAGTTTTCATTGATGAAAGTAAAATAAAATTCTAACGTCTAAATTTGAAACCAATATATTTTATGGATTTGTTTTCTTCAAGATGTTGAAGTTCATAGTAAGTCTTAATATCCAAGTCTGGATGGATTAAAGTTTGAGCTAAATAGATATCATCACTAGTAGCTAGCAATTCATAGTCAGGATCATATTGAATAGTTTCGAGTGAATACTGATAAAGCGTCGGATCATCTGTCTTCAGATGCAATGATCCTCCTGGGGAAAGTATCTGAGCATATATGTTTAAAAAGCGAGGTGCAGTAAGGCGATTATTACTTCTGGATTTCTTCAAATAAGGATCGGGAAACGTAATCCAAATTTCATCTACTTCATTTCTCTCAAAAAATAATGTAAGTAACTCGATCCTGGTGCGGAGAAAAACTACATTATCCAACTTTTCCTCTAGAGAAATTTTAGCACCGTGCCACAATCTATTTCCTTTTATATCAATACCTATAAAGTTTCTATGAGGATTTCTTCGAGCGAGGTTAATGGAGTATTCACCTTTACCACATGCTAGTTCCAAAGTAATTTTGTGGTCATTTTTAAAAACGGTTTGATGCCATGAACCTTTATATTCGCTCTTTGGTTCCTCATGCTCGGAAGCATCAAAACGGATGTAGGTTTTATTTTCATAAACATTAGGCATCGAGCTTAGCTCATCAAATTTTTTCAGCTTATTTTTACGTCCCATTGACTTTATTCCCTATGTCAATAATTATCAAAGATTCGAATATAGAAACTGCGTGGGCAATTTCAAATCAAATTCCTGAATTTGATAATCCTTATCCATTAATTGAATACAAAAAGAGATTGACAAACGTTTGTCATAATATTCTTGTAGCTTATGTTAATGATGAGGTTGTTGGGTTCAAAATTGGATTTGCTCGTGATGGATTGTCTTTTTATTCTTGGTTGGGAGGTGTTGTGCCAAAACATCGACGTAAGGGGATAGCTACTTTGTTAGCAGCACATCAAGAGCAATGGGCAAAAGGACAAGGATTTAGCTTTATAAGATTAAAAACTAGAAACATTCATAAAAGAATGCTCATATTTGCGCTCAAATCCGGATTTTTGATTGATAAAATCGAAATCAAAAGCAATCCGGAAGAACACCGAATTCTTTTGACAAAGAAACTTTAATGTATCATTTTATGAAGAATATTCTGCTATCATGCATCATCCTAGTGGTTACAACGATTACAATTAATGCTCAACTGACGGTTGGATTTAAGGCAGGTCTTAGTTACTCAAAACTAGAAGGACCTTCGGAAATGTTCCAGGGTGATGAGCTGGAGACCAAAAAATTATCCAGTGGTTTCCATGTAGGAGCAACATTTAATTTGAAAATTACGGATTTATTTGGATTGAGATCCGGCTTGATATTTAATCAAAAAGGCGGCTCCTACACTTTTAAAGGATCCTCTAATTACTTCTTTCGAAATGAAGATCCGGATCCTCCGACTTGGCTAGTAGGCACTCGGGACATGAGTTACAAAATGACCAATGCATTTATTGATATTCCATTTACAGCTTTTGTCAAACTAGGACCCCTCGAGCTTCATGGTGGTGTGTATGCAAGTATTTTGGCTGCCGGTTCGGCTGGAGGCGAATTAATATTTAATGGAAATTCCAGGTTGTCTGGGAATCCGGTTGAAGAGATTATCCAAACGTTGGATTATAATTATTACACCAATACGGCCAGAGGGGCATCCGGGTCGCTATTGAATTATATGGTTGATGGGGAACAAGTATTTGCACCATCCATTGTAGGTGCTTACTTCGACTTCGAAGAGAAAGACGGCTCTTTTTTAAAGACTTTTGATTTCGGATTGACAGCCGCTTTTAACTTTTTTATTAACGAAGGCCTTTATGTTGGCATAGATCTACAGTATGGATTGGCGGATTTGACCAATGATAAAATGGATCAATCATATAGTCAGCTTAATAATGATCTTACCAGGCCTTTATTAGATGATAAAGACTCAAACCTGGCTTTGAACTTTTCCATTGGGTTTTCATTTTAGTCCTGCAATTCTAATAGAACTTGAAGATCGTTATCTGAACGGAAAATCTTAGGCCAATAAGAGTAATGACCATTGTACTTATCATTAATTTTCGACCCGGATTGTTTTGACTCAATACCATAATCAATAATCATTATCTAGCGGGAATTATTACGTAGGTACTCAGAACTGATGCGCTAGTCGTGAAGGTAAGTCACTTTCATAACTAGGTTTTTTATTCAATTGATCTATAAACATTTCCACTTTTAAACTTTTTTACTCAGGAGAATTGATATTTCGTTTTTGGCCAATGCAATGGATAGAATTAGAAAGTAAAAATTTACCAGGTCATCTATAATTTAACCTGCCGATGGCAGACGAGTTCAGGATCTCTTATTCAGAAACCGGTTGAGTATCATAGATCTTTAACTAAAATTCAGCCAACAGACTAAATCTTAAATTTCGACCAGGAGCACTTAATCCACTACTGAAAGGTCGATAATGGATATTCAGGATATTGTCAATACCCACAGTCATTGATAAATTTTTGGTCAATGCATATTGTATAGAAGTATTTACTATTCCCCAACTCAGGGATCCTTCAGGCGTAGCAAAATCTTCATTATCAGAACTTCCCGGAGCAAAGTCGGATAGGGCCTTTGCACCATTAAAATAATAACCAGCCCTGAAATTCCAGGCAGATGAATTAAAAGTGAAAATAAAGTTACCATATAGCGGAGGGATATGCGCTAATGGGTTTTCCTCACCATTATCCTCGGATCTGCCCTTAATATAATTAATCCCTCCTTGGAGCATATATCTCTTATTTATATATTCAAATTGACCGGATACTCCATATAATAACGCACGCTCTGCATTGACATTTGCTTGGGCATTAAAGGAGCGATTGTTAATTTGAACAGTAGTTGCACCATCTGGTAAAGTATAGTCCGTTCTTACAATTGCATCCTTTAATCGGGTTATAAAAAATGTACTACTGAGGGTCAACCCTCCATTTGATTCGTTTTTAATATGCTGTTGAAAGGAAATCTCGGCATTAACCGATTTTTCTGGTTTGAGGTCTACATTGGGAACCGTAGCATCATCTCCTTTTACACGGATTTTTGCAAAATCATCAATATTAGGTGCACGAAAAGCGGTTGAACCAAGAAATTTTATTTGAAGTCCGCGGGAGTTCTTGAATTTTAAGCCGAAAGAAGTAGTTGCTTGGGCATTATTTGATTTGATACCTTCATAATAAAAGTCAGGCCAGGTAAATCCATCTCCAGGTTCATAGGATACGAATAATTGTGCCGCCGATAACCGCACTCCGGTGTGAATAGTCAGATTTTCTTTTTTATTGTATTTGCTTAAAATCGCATATAAGCCTTCTGTTTGCCAAGTGTTTTTACCATTCGGGTAGCGCGTAGATAATTCTGGCAGAATGTCACCATTGGCGATGTCTTCTAAAAAAGCAGTAGACGTTAATTTGTTGAAAATATATTCGGCACCATATTCCAGGTTGATCTTTAATTTAGAAGATAGTTGTTTATTGAAGTCTAAGTTTAGATTCCATGCTTGTAGATCTTCTAGCCGATTTTCACGAAGTGGTTCTTGAAAATTTCTTGAATGCCTATCTTCATCAATGTCTTGAAAAGCAAACAACCATTGTGCTCGGTCATACATTTTTTTTGCCCGTCCGTACTGCCCTTTCAAAGAAAATAGTTTACGCTGTTGTGGGCCATAATACCATGCACTGAAGCTGGGAATTCCACCAGTTGACCTTAACGATAATTGATCATAACGAGGAATATCACTACTATTTGACCATTGAATGTTTGCAATATATTTAGTAGTGGGCGAAGGGTTGAATACAAGCTTTTGCATAAGATCCCATTGTTTATAACCAGTACCAATCTGAATATTGGGATTGTTATTTGTAAGGATCCGATCAAGTCCATTGTTACGTTGGACGTAATCTAATAACTTTCCAAAATCTGGATATTTTTTTCTTTTGTTACCAGCC
>JAHEJC010000529.1 GCA_024639065.1 Lewinellaceae bacterium
GTCGGTTATTCCTATCCAGGTACCCTCCGTAGAAACAGTTTCAGTTCGATTGGCCCCGTATCTGTAAATGATGACATCCTGGTGTTTGCCCGCCATGGTCATCCTAGAATCGTTGAGGTTGATGGCCATCATCGTCATATAGTGATCTGACCCTAACCGGGCAATATTTTCTCTAATCACATGATTGACAGATGTAAGAATGCCCGATGGTAGGCAGTTTTCTGAATCAGCAACGATTGCATTGATGCTGGTTTGGGCCATCATCATTATCAAGCCGGAATCGACGCCATGGCCGGAAACATCTCCGATGGTCACCCATTTATTGCCTTCGTCGGTAGAAATAATGTCATAGTAGTCCCCTCCTACCTCCTTTGATGGAAGCATTTGTGCCGCAATCTCGTAGCCTTTGAGTTTTACATTACTTGGTAATAGTGCGGTTTGGATTCGCTTGGCAAGTTCCATTTCGCTCCATAGTGCATCGCGGGCCCTTTTCAGCTCAACCAATAGAGAAAATTCTTTTTTTACCAACTTATATTTGACATGGTTGATGCTGACCGCGATGATGGCAGTTGAGGCCAAGAAAAATAAATTGCTCGCTAGAAGGGACGGCGAGAAATCCGACCCCGCCATTAAATTAAATGCAATATACATCGAAATGATGATGGCACTATTGATGGCAGAATGAATTGCTCTCCAGGGAAGCAAAAGATTGACACCAATTATAACAAGATTCAATCCGGCATAGTAATTGGAATTAAAACCGCCGAGACTGACGGTCATCAATGCGATGATGCCGCCGACATTTATTGATACAAAATAGCCATGATAGTATGTGGCATTGCCGGGTTTGGAGTGCCGGATAATAAAATATTGGACGAGACAAATTAAGGTAGAGGCTAGTCTATAAACACCAAAGCGGGGTAAAAGCTCTTTAGGCATCGTAAAGTAGTCGAGCAAAAAGAATGCCGGAACTAAGGTATAGGCCAACGTCGTAAGTGTCTTCAACCACTGATGGATGATGGCATTTAGATACTTATTAAAATCATTATGATCGGAAAAAAATTTTTCTAGCTGCTTGCTTTCCATATTCTCCACGAATTTGCTTGTAATTCTACAAATTCCTAATTTTTAATTTCCTATCATTTTATTCAACGAAGTCAGCAGTCCCGTTTTTTGTCACTTGCAGGAACATTTGGACCCCTGATTCATCAATAGCCACATCGATTTCATTTGAGGGTACGTTCCGTAGCAGGCTTACAAAATCCTCTTCTGTGCGATAATACAAAACCCAATCCAACCAATATTCCATATAGTTCTTGCTCGGATTAGATACATGAAAATTCCCAATAACCATTTTTCGACCAGGTTTCAGTTGCTCGTAGAGTTTTTCTAGTACTCTGGATGCGACCGTTGGAAGCAAATAATCGAAAAGTCCCATGGAATAGATAAAATCGAACTGTCCCATGTTTTGCTTTGAATCAGAAGGTGCTAACATGGTACGCACTGATTCATTTACGAAATCCGCCGTTATTTTGAAGTCCAATTTCTTTTGGAGGCTGTCGATCATTTTGGCTGCCTCATATAGGGCTGATTGATCTTGATCCAGCAATACAAAATGAAAACTCTCGCAATCTGAAGCCGTTAAGAGGATGTCCTGGATTTCGCACGCCGGCCCGCATGCCACCGACAATATTTTTAACTTTTTACTGTTGAAACGACAGTGCTTCTCTTTCAAATCGCATAGTTTTTCAGTAATAATTTTTCTTCGATTTCTCACCGCTTGGGCGCCAGGTTGGACGAGCGGATGTTTGTGTAATAACTTGGCAAAGGTGGATTTGCCCCAGTACCCGTTAGCATATATCATGCTCATCATTTCTGAATCCCCGGCATACCCACGGGGTTTTAGATTGGTTCGCGCCATAAATGGGGCGTACTTAATCGTGTTCCATAGCTGTTTTCGAAAATAGAATCCATGGTCCTCATGTTCTTCTTTGCTGAAGTCCTTTACGATTTCTTCGAGCTCCTCTAAATTAGTGTCAAGAAATTCCATAAACTGTCTGCCTACGGTGTTGATAAGCGTCTTCTGAAGAGCTTTTCTTATACTTACCGGTTCCTCGACAATTTCTGCATCGAGATTATCAAAAAAGTCTTTGTATAGACAAAGATCATAGGTCAAATTGGAAACATAACTTTTAAACTTACCACTGATTTTATTTTTTAGAGGAAGCAGCAGCGGAAGATTAAGACACGCATTTTGTAATTTTACATATTTATCGTTTACCAATAAGTTTTCGAGATCATATACGTCATTGACGCAAATAATACGGCCTGCATACCCGTTGATGTTGGGTTCCGAAACAAAACGGCATCGTCCCAAATCATAGCTATTGCCGTTGCGGCGAAGAATTAAATTCGAGAACTCTTTACCATCACGAAAGTTATTGGTGATTAAGAATCTTATTAAAAGGGAATATTTAGATGTGTATTTGGCATCTATTGGAATATCTAGATGACCATCCACCAAATTAGCCTTTATTTCAAATAGATTTGGATCCATTTTTATGCAACACCCCTGATTTCAACCCGTTTGTCTTTTGTTTGAAAAATTCTTAAAGCTGAAAAGCTCAGGTCTTGCCATTTTAAAAGTTTGTTATACTTGACAACCAACTGAACCTTACCTCTTTTGGCTCTTTCGAGTATTTTAATAATTGGGGTTATCGTTGACGAATTCATATAATCTAATTTTTGGAAATCCAATATTAGTGTTTTTTTAATAATACTGTTTTTCTCTAAAAGATTTGCCAGCAATGGCGTAATGAATTTACTCGGGTTGCGATCCACGCTTTTTCCTGACCATTCTGTAATTATGGAATCGTCGGTTTCCATTAAATCTACCTGTAACAGATTCTTACTATAGGATTTTTTTTGCATGATTATCTCCTAGCATTTAGCAAGTGCCGATACGTTCAGCAGGCTGTTATCGCTTACAAAGAAATCAAGGATTGCCTTTCCTTCATAGGCTACCCTTACAAGCCCCAAACCGCTGCTTTCATCCTTAAGAGGTTTTTTGGAAACCACATTGAGCCTCTCGGTATAAGCTTCGAGGGGATTTTGAAATCCTCGTATCCATTGGATGGTTTTGTCCAGTGCTTTTAAATTTTTCAAATCACTCTGATCAATCGGATTAGACACCTCAACGATGACGTTGTTAGCACCTACTAAAATTTCTACTAAAACTTTATTGCCAGGGGATCGAAATTTTCCGTATTTTATGCTATTTTCGACAAGTTCACTAATTACCATCGTGAACGCCTGGACCATATCTTTAGAAAAACCTCGAGATTTTAAAAATTGACTACTCTTATTTCTTATCTTCTCAATTTCGTCCCATTTGGGCTTGATTTCTAACTTAATGGATTTGCTCATAAATATTATGGCTCCTACTTTGGAAATAGTTACTGAATAGCTAAATTCTGCTTTGTTGGTGCAGTTAATCCATTAAAAAAACGCACTTTATCAATGTATCGGGCAAGTTATCTCCAAACTTTAATAAAAAATGGGGTCACTGAACGGTGCCAACTGACGATAAAGGCATATCGATTAGGATGTTCGGGAAGTGGATGGAAAAAAAATAGTTATTGCGACCTATGGAACTCGTGGTGATATTCAGCCTTTGCTCGCACTAGGGCTGATGCTTAGCCGGCACGGTCACAAAGTAATTTCGGTATCTATTTTTGGAAAGGGGTATAATTTCTGAAAACTGAGATTATATTTCTTTGATAGATGCGCTTGAAATTCCGGCGCAGACCAAAACCCAAAACTTTATTCAGTATCAAAAACC